>JAFECZ010000082.1 GCA_018241905.1 Pseudomonadota bacterium | reverse complement strand
CGAAGCGGCTTCTGCACGAATTGCGTCGGCGTTGTCCACCTCGTTCTCGGCGCGGCGCTCGCCACGCTCACCGCGCTCGCTACGTTCACCGCGCTCGCCACGTTCACGGCGCTCGCCACGGCTGCGTTGCGGGCGCTCGCCGGTCATCGCAGCGGCGTCTTCGGCACCGCTGAGCTCGGCGGCCGCCAGTTGCGCTTCGGGCAGCGCGACCTGGCCTTCTTCGCGGTTGCGGAATTCACCGTCGCGGCGCTCGCCGCGCTGCTGATCGCCACGCTCGCTGCGTCCGTTGCGGCGCTCGCCATCACGGCCTTCACGCGGTTCGCGGCCTTCGCGCGGCTCACGGCCCTCGCGCAGTTCACGGCCTTCGCGCGGTTCACGGCCTTCGCGCGGCGCACGGGCTTCGCGCGGCTCGCGGTTCTCGCGGGGTTCGCGTGCCTCACGGGCTTCGCGGCCGGCCTGGTCGCGCGGCTCGCGGGCCTCGCGCGCCGGTGCATCTGCCCGGCCTTCGGCACGTCCCTCGCGGCGCTGCTCGCCATTGCGACCGCCTCGGCGCTCGCCGTCGCGTCCACCGCGGCCTTCACCGTCGCGTCCGCCACGGCCTTCGCCGCCACGTCCGCCGCGACGCTGCTGGTCGCCATCACGTCCGCCGGCGCGGGCTTCGCCGTCGCGGCCGGGGCGTCCGTCGCGCCGGCCGGGCTTGGCCTCGGCTGCTGCCGCGGCCGCCGGTGCGGGGGCAGGCGCTGCGGTCGAGCCGCCGCCGAACAGGCCCTTGAGCCAGCTGAAGAAACCGCCTTCCGCGGCGGGCTGGGGCGCGGGAGCCGGTGCCTGCGCAGCGGCGGGCGCGCGCGGCGCTGCCGGGGCGCGGGCCGACTCGGGCTTGGGCGTGGCCACGGGGGCCGGCGCGTCGGGCAGCACGCCCTTGATCACCGGCGTCTGCTTGTTGGTGGGCTCCTGAGAGCGGCGCGTGACGGCGACCGGGTCCTCGAACTCGTCGGCCATCTTGTAGCTGGCGTCGATGTGGTCCAGGCGCGGGTCGTCGTGCTTCAGGCGCTCGAGCCTGTAGTTGGGCGTTTCGAGCGTCTTGTTGGGCACCATCAGCACGGAGACGCGCTGCTTGAGTTCGATCTTGGCGATCTCGGTGCGCTTTTCGTTCAGCAGGAAGGAGGCCACTTCCACCGGCACCTGCACGTGCACGGCGGCGGTGTTGTCCTTCATGGACTCTTCCTGAATGATGCGCAGGATCTGCAGCGCGCTCGACTCGGTGTCGCGGATGTGGCCGGAGCCGCCGCAGCGCGGGCAGGGGATGGAAGCGCCTTCGCTCAGCGCCGGCTTCAGGCGCTGGCGGCTCATTTCCATGAGGCCGAACTTGCTGATCGAGCCGAACTGCACGCGGGCGCGGTCCTGGCGCAGCGCGTCGCGCAGGCGGCTTTCGACTTCGCGGCGGTTCTTGGACTCGTCCATGTCGATGAAGTCGATGACGATCAGGCCGCCCAGGTCGCGCAGGCGCATCTGGCGGGCCACTTCGTCGGCGGCTTCGAGGTTGGTGCGGGTGGCGGTTTCCTCGATGTCGCCGCCCTTGATGGCGCGCGCCGAGTTCACGTCCACCGACACCAGCGCTTCGGTGTGGTCGATGACGATGGCGCCGCCCGAGGGCAGCTGCACCGTGCGGGCGTAGGCCGACTCGATCTGGTGCTCGATCTGGAAGCGGCTGAACAGCGCCGCGTCGTCGCGGTAGCGCTTGACCTTGCCGGCATGCTCGGGCATGACGTGCGCCATGAACTGGTGCGCCTGCTCGTAGATGTCGTCGGTGTCGATCAGGATGTCGCCGATGTCGTGGTTGAAGTAGTCACGAATGGCGCGAATGACGAGGCTCGATTCCTGGTAGATCAGGAAGGCGCCCTTGCCGCCCTTGGCCGCGCCGTCGATGGCGGTCCAGAGCTTGAGCAGGTAGTTCAGGTCCCACTGCAGTTCGGGGGCGCTGCGGCCGATGCCTGCGGTGCGGGCGATGATGCTCATGCCCTTGGGGTACTCGAGCTGGTCCATCGCCTCTTTCAGCTCGGCCCGGTCGTCGCCCTCGATGCGCCGGCTCACGCCGCCGCCGCGCGGGTTGTTGGGCATCAGCACGACATAGCGGCCGGCCAGCGAGATGAAGGTGGTGAGGGCCGCGCCCTTGTTGCCGCGCTCTTCCTTTTCCACCTGGACGACCAGTTCCTGGCCTTCCTTGATGGCTTCGTTGATGCGTGCCGAGCTGGCCGACACGCCTTCGGCGAAGTATTGCTTGGAGATTTCCTTGAACGGCAGGAAGCCGTGGCGGTCTTCGCCGTAGTCGACGAAGCAGGCTTCCAGCGAAGGCTCGACGCGGGTGACGACGGCCTTGTAGATGTTGCCCTTGCGCTGTTCGCGCCCTTCGATCTCGATCTCGTAGTCGAGGAGCTTTTGTCCGTCGACGATGGCCAGGCGGCGTTCTTCGGCCTGCGTGGCATTGATCAGCATCCGCTTCATGATGCGTTGTCCTTGTTTCTATCGCTCTTACATGCCCATGACGGGCAACGATGCACGGACGACTGCTCGCGAAACGACGGGATTGCCGCTTGGCTCCGGATGCATGTGGCGAACCGGTGCGCGCAAACGCGCCGGCTGCCCGAGCACTAGCTCGTCAGCCGGGGCGGGGGCGCATGGATGGGCGCGAGCCCGATGTGATGCTGGCGCGCCGTTTGTGAAAAAACGGCGGGGAACGCTTGGGTTGGAACGCGCTCCGGGGCCAATCCAATGGCCGGCGCAACCGGCTTGAGCCAGTTCAGGACCATTTGAATCAGCAACATCAGCACAGGGGACTCGCTTCGATCCGCCGGCAGGTATGGATCTGCCGGCTGGGAATTCCGTTTTCTTTGTTTCGTTGGCGTCGGCTTGACTTGGGCTGCGCTCCTGCCACTTTGCGCTCCAGCGCGGGGTTTGCAGGAAGGCGCTGCCAAAGCGGCATCGACCTCTCAGTGCGGCATGGGCGCTCTACTTTCGGGTGTTCTAAACTTCCCGTTTAATCAAGCACTTACATGACCGCGCTGGTGAAAAACATTATAGGTGCGAAGCAGGGGCCCGCCTCAGTGCAAGCCCGACCCCCTGGCGAATCGGTCAAGCTGCTGACGGTCGACGAAGACTCCGCCGGGCAGCGCCTGGACAATTTCCTGTTCAAGCATCTCAAGGGCGTGCCCAAGACGCACGTCTACCGGGTCATCCGCTCTGGCGAGGTGCGGGTGAACAAGGGCCGGGCCCAGGCCGAAACCCGCATCGATGAGGGGGATATCGTTCGAATTCCGCCCATGCGGACCTCGGCGAGCGCGGCCGCGCCCGAGGCGTCCAGGCCGGCGCCGGCGCGGGTTTTCACCGTGTTGCACGAAGACGACGCCCTGATTGCCCTCGACAAGCCGGCCGGCGTGGCCGTGCACGGCGGCAGCGGCGTGAGCTTCGGCGTGATCGAGCAGTTGCGCTCGGCCCGGCCGACCGCCCGCTTCCTCGAACTGGTGCACCGGCTCGACCGGGAAACCTCGGGCATCCTGCTGGTGGCCAAGAAGCGCAGCGCCCTGACCAACCTGCAAGACCAGTTTCGCGAACGCGAAACCGGCAAGACCTACCTGGCCCTGGTGCTGGGCGACTGGCCTGCCAACAAGAAGGTGATCGATTCACCCCTGGCGCGCTATCTGCTGCCCGCTGCCGACGGCACGGGCGCAGAAGGCGAGCGGCGCGTGCGCGTGGTCGCCAAGGACCACCCGGACGCCATGCGGGCCGTCACATTGGTCAAGGTGCTGGACAAGTTCACCCTGCCGGGCGAGACCGAGCCGATGTCGCTGCTGGCCGTCACCATCAAGACCGGCCGGACGCACCAGATCCGCGTGCACCTGGCCTCCAGCGGCCATCCGATCGCGGGAGACGAGAAATACGGCGTCTACGCGCGCAATCGCGAGTTGCCCAAGCTGGGCCTCAAGCGCATGTTCCTGCATGCATGGCGGCTTCAATTCAATCACCCGGCAGATGGCCGGCGCATGGCGCTGCAAGCCGATCTGCCCCCCGATCTTCAAGGCGCGTTGCCGGCGTCTTCGAGACAGGCCCTACTTCCGAATCCATGACCGACTCTTCTTCTGCGCGCCGTTTCGACCTGATCGCCTTCGACTGGGACGGCACCCTGTACGACTCCACCAGCCTGATCGTGCGCTGCATCCAGGCGGCGGTGGTCGATGTCGGTGGCGCCCGGCCCAGCGACGGCGACGCCGCCTGGGTGATCGGCCTGGGCCTGGGCGAGGCGCTGGCGCGCGTCGCCCCCGACGTCCCGCGCGAGAAATACCAGGAACTGGGTGCGCGCTACCGCCACCACTACATGCGGCACCACGACGACCTGGTGCTGTTCGAGGGCGTGCTGCCGCTGCTGGACATGCTTCGCGGGCGCGGCCACAAGCTGGCCGTGGCCACCGGCAAGTCGCGCGCGGGCCTGAATGCGGCGCTGGCGACCACCGCGCTGCAAGGGCGCTTCGATGGCTCGCGCACGGCGGACGAGACCTTCGGCAAGCCGCACCCGCGCATGCTGCTGGAGCTGATGCAAGAGCAGGGCGCCACGCCGGAGCGCACCTTGATGATCGGCGACACCACGCACGACCTGCAGCTGGCGCGCAACGCGGGCTGCGCCAGCGTGGCGGTGAGCTACGGCGCGCACCAGAGCGATACCTTCGGCGAACTCAATCCCCTGTTCGTCGCGAATTCGGTGGCCGGCCTGCAGGCGTGGCTGCTCGAAAACGGCTGAAACTCGCGGGCCGCACGGCATGAGCGAGCGCATTCCCCTGTGCAACTCGGCCGACCTGGTCAATGGCGGCCGGGCCGTGTCCTTCGACGTGGTCCATGGCGGCCTGAGCTGCCGGGCCTTCGCCATTCGCTTCGAGGGGAACGTCCATGCCTTCCTCAATCGCTGCAGCCACGTGGCCATGGAACTGGACTACCAGCCCGACCGCTTCTTCGACGACACCGGCCAATGGCTGCTGTGCGCAACGCACGGCGCCGTCTACAAGCCGGACACCGGCGAATGCGCGGGCGGTCCGTGCCGAGGGGGACTGGTCAAGATCGCCACGAGCGAGCACGACGGCGTGGTGCACTGGCATACTGACTGGAACCTGAAGCCTCTGGTTTTCTAGACAACTCACATGACCGAACCCACTCGCACGGAACCGGAAGGTTTCGAACCCTTCGAGCCGACGCCTGGCACTGCGCACAGTGCCCCCAGCACCAAGAGCCAGCCGGCAGGCTGGGAGCGCGCCACCCTCGAGAAGCTGGCCTTTGCGGCCCTGAACGAGCAGCGCGCCGCGCGCCGGTGGAAGACCTTCGTGCGGCTGGCCTGGCTGGCCTTCTTCGTGACCCTGTTCTGGATCGCCTTTTCCCGCGCCACGCCCGCCACGGTGAAGTCCACCGCCCACACGGCCGTCGTCGAGATCAAGGGCGAGATCGCCGAGGGCGCCGATGCCAGCGCCGAATACATCAACGCGGCCATGAAGTCCGCCTTCGAGGACGAGGGCGCCAAGGGCGTGGTGCTGCTGATCAACTCGCCGGGCGGCAGCCCGGTGCAGGCGGGCATCGTGGCCGACGAGATCAAGCGCATGCGCGCCAAGTACAACAAGCCGGTGTACGCCGTGGTCGAGGAAACCTGCGCTTCCGCCGCCTACTACATCGCCTCGGCCACCGACAAGATCTTTGTCGACAAGGCCAGCCTCGTGGGCAGCATCGGCGTGCTGATGGACGGCTTCGGCTTCACCGGCATCATGGAAAAGGTCGGCGTCGAGCGGCGCCTGCTCACCTCGGGCGAGAACAAGGGCTTTCTCGATCCGTTCAGCCCCATCAGCGAGGCCCAGCGCGCGCATGCCCAGCAAATGCTCGACCAGATCCACGCGCAATTCATCAACGTGGTGAAGGCCGGCCGCGGCGATCGCCTGAAGCTGCAGACGCCGGGGCTTTTCAGTGGCTTGTTCTGGACGGGCCAGCAGGCGGTGGAAATTGGCCTGGCAGACCAGATCGGCAGCGTGGATTTCGTGGCGCGTGAAGTGATCAAGGCCGAAGAGGTGATCGACTACACCCGCCGCGAGAACGTGGCCGAGCGGCTGGCCAAGCGCTTCGGCGCTGCCTTTGCCGACACGGCTGTGCGCTCCATGCGTACTGCCCCCGTCCTGCGCTGAGGGCGTCCGACTCCCGCTGCCTTATCGGCTTCCCGGCCGGTTCGTGCCGCCATGACGCGCGAACACGGCCAGGGTGGCCGCGAACACGACGACCAGATACAAGGCGGCCGTCAACGAGTGCAGCTTGGCCACGAAACCGATCACGGGCGGACCAGCCATGAATCCCAGATAGGCGGCTGCCGCCACCGCCGCAATGCCTTGTGACGGCGCAACGCCGGGTATCCGCGCCGCGGCGGCAAAGAGAATCGGCACGATGTTGGCAAAGCCGATGCCCACGCCGGCAAAGCCCACCAGCGCGATCCATGGCGCATCCACCAGAAGCACCAGCGTCATGGAGGCTCCGGCCAGCATTGCGCTGGCACGCAGCAGGGCCTTGGGGGTGAAGCGTGCCCGCAGCGCATCGCCGGCAAAGCGCGTGGCCGCCATGGCCGCGGAAAAACTGGCATAGGCCAGGGCCGCCTGTTCCTGCGGGCTGCCCAGCTCCTGCTGCATGTACAGAACGCTCCAGTCGTAGATCGCTCCCTCGGCAATCAAGCCGAGCGCGGCCAGCGCGCCCAGCACCATCAGCGCGCCGCGCGGCAGCTTGAAGGCGTGGTCACCGCCGGCCGAGGCTGTTGCTTCGCGCGGGAGCATCCGCGTGGATGCAAGGCCGATGGCGGCAGCCATCGCCAGCGCGACCAGCAGTAGGTGCAGTTGCGCGCCCATGCCGATGCCCAGTGCCATGCCGCCGGTCACAGCACCCACCATGCCGCCCAGGCTGAACATGCCGTGCATGCCGCTCATCAGCGGCCGGCTGCTGTGCAGTTCGAGTTGCGCGGCCTCGGTGTTGATCGCGACGTCGAACACGCTGGTGACCACGCCGAACATCGCCAGCAGGACCAGCAAGGCAACGAAGCCGGGCATGACGATCAGTCCGGCGAGCAGCAACGCGTAGATCACGCCGCTCAGGCCCGCCATTTGCCGGGCGCCGCGGTGCCCGATCCAGCCGCCGGCGCGCGTGAGGCCCAGCAGTGCGCCGCAGCCGGCGGCCAGCATGGCAAAACCCAGTTGTGCCTCGTCGATGCCGTAGTGCGCCTTCACCGTGGGGATGTGAACGCCCCATGTGGCAAAGATGAAGCCGGAGCAGAAGAACTGCGTGCGCGAAGCCCAGAGGGTGGCGGCCGAGGGCGGGGATGGCAGGGCGGTGCTGATCGAGCTCATCACCGTCCGATGGCGAAGACCGCGGGCGCTCGCTCGTCGGCCGGCGCGGGCTTGGCTCGCCAGGCCTTCACGGTCTCGGAACGTACGCTGGCCGACGCCAGCGTGAGGCCTCGTGCAACGGCCAGGCGCGTGCTGTGCTGCAGCGTTTGCAAAAGCGCCTGGGTCAGGGCCGCATTGCGGTAGGGCGTTTCGATGAAGAGCTGGGTCTGCCCGGTGCGCAACGCCAGGGCCTCGAGTTCGCGGATGCGCTGGGCGCGTTCGGCAGCCTCTTGCGGCAGGTAGCCCACGAACGCGAAGTTCTGGCCGTTGAGGCCGCTGGCCGCCAGGGCCAGCAGCAGCGAGACCGGCCCGCTGAGCGGCACCACCCGCAAGCCCAGGTCGTGGGCAGCCTTGACAACGGACGACCCCGGGTCGGCTACCGCCGGCATGCCGGCCTCGCTGAGCAGGCCCATGTCATGCCCCGACAGGGCGGGAGCGAGCAGCGGCCTGGCGTCGAACTGCCCGGCGTGGTCGCCTTTCTTGTGGACTTCGCGGGGCAGTTCCTGGATCTGCTGGGCCTGCAGCGTCGCGGCCAGCGGCGCGACGGCATCGATGCGCTTGAGATAGGCCCGGGCCGACTTGGCGTTCTCGCAGATCCAGTGCGTGATGGCGGCAGCCGCCTGCAGGGTGCCCAGCGGCACGGACTGCTCCACCGGCATCTGTGTCTCGCAGCCGAAATCCAGGGGGGCCGGAACCAGGTAGAGGGCGCCAGGCTTGGTGGTGTTGGTCAAAGCAGGTCGATCCCCGCAGAACGCAGCATCCGGCAGGTGCGGATGAGCGGAAGGCCTACCAAGGCGGTCGGGTCGTCGCTTTCGATGGCTTCCAGCAGCGCAATGCCCATGCCTTCGCTCTTGGCGCTGCCTGCGCAGTCGTAGGGCTGCTCGGCGTGCAGGTAGGCCTCGATGGCCGCGTCGTCGAGTTTGCGAAACACCACACGTACGGGTGCCAGGTCGCGCTGCTCGAAGCCGGTGGCCTGGCAGACCACGGCGACGGCCGTCTGGAAGATCAGCGTTTGTCCCTGCATGCGGCGCAGTTGTTCCACCGCCCGCTCATGCGTGCCTGGCTTGCCCAGTGCCTGGCCGTCCAGGTCGGCCACCTGGTCGGATCCGATGACAACGGCCTGCGGAAATCTGCTGGCCACGGCCTGCGCCTTGGCCAGCGCCAGGCGCTGGGCCAGCACGCGCGGGGTTTCGCCGGGCAGGGGGGTTTCGTCGACCTCCGGCGAGTGCACGTCGAAGGGCAGCCTCAGGCGGTTCATCAATTCGCGCCGGTAGCGCGAGGTGGAGGCCAGGATCACGGTCCGTTTTTGCATGACGCCGATTGTCCCGGATGCCATGCGGCGTCGCGGATTAGACTCTTGCCGATGAAGAGAGAATTTGTGCCCGAGCATCTGAACGTCGCCGAGTTCGCCCAGGCGGGCGGCCGACTTTCCGGGACGCAGCCCCTGGCCGGCTTCGAGCGCCTGGCGGCGGAGGCCGTCGAGTCGGTCGAGGGCCTGCAAGTCGAGTGGCAGGCCCAGGGCGAGGAGCGCCACGACGCCGGTGGCCGTGCCCAGCCCTGGATGCACTTGCAGGCCGATGCGCAGGTGCCGCTGACGTGCCAGCGCTGTCTGGCGCCGGTACTCACGCACATCGAGGCAGACCGCTGGTTTCGCTTCGTGGCCGACGAGGCAACGGCTGCGGCACTGGACGAGGAACTGGAAGAAGATGTGCTGGTCGCCACCCGGGACTTCGATCTCCTGGCGCTGGTCGAGGACGAATTGCTGATGGAATTGCCCATCACCCCGCGACACGAGGTCTGCCCGCAGGATGTGCCGCTTTCGGTCCAGGATCCGGATTTCGACTCGGCCGAGAAAGATCGGGCCAATCCTTTTGCCGCCCTGGCCAGATTGCGTCCCGGCAAGCCCGAGTGACGGGGCTGGCCGATCATATGAAGGCTGAGCTATAATCATGGGCTTCGCGCGTACCCCAAGCCAGTTGCTCGAAAATGTTCGGGCGTATAGGGAATTGGGAATGGCAAGTAGGCTGGCGGGTTTCGGAACACTTTCCGGGCCGCTGCCAGCCCGGCTGCAAGAGCGTCCCACCAACCAACCGAATTTCAGGAGCCAACATGGCCGTTCAACAAAACAAGAAGTCGCCCTCCAAGCGGGGCATGCACCGTTCGCACAATGCCCTGGGCGTGCCCGGCATCGCCGTGGAGCCGACCACCGGCGAAACGCATCTGCGTCACCACATCAGCCCCAACGGCTTCTATCGCGGCCGCAAGGTGCTGAAGACCAAGAACGAAGCCTGATTCGCGTTTTCCAGGCTCAGGCCCGAGGCTACTTCTGCTGTAGCGTCGGGCCTTTGTTTTGATGGCTACGCCTTCCGAATTCGCTTCAGCCTCCTCGTCTGCAATCACGCTGGCCGTCGATTGCATGGGGGGAGACCATGGCCCGTCGGTCACGCTGCCGGCGTGCAAGGCATTCCTGGAGCGGCATGAGCAGGCATCGCTCGTGCTCGTGGGGGCGCCGGCTGCGCTGGCGGGCTTCTCGCATCCCCGCGCCCGCATCGTGACTGCCACCGAGGTGGTGGGCATGGACGATCCGGTCGAGATCGCGCTGCGCAAGAAGAAAGACTCCTCCATGCGCGTGGCCATCGCGCAGGTCAAGGATGGTGCGGCCCAGGCTGCGGTGTCGGCCGGCAACACGGGCGCGCTGATGGCGATCGCCCGCTACCTGCTCAAGACGCTGGACGGCATCGACCGGCCCGCCATTGCGCCCCAGCTGCCCAACGTGAAGGGCGGTGCCACCACGGTGCTCGATCTGGGTGCCAACGTGGATTGCGACGCCGAAGACCTGCTGCAATTTGCCGTGCTGGGCTCCGCCCTCGTGTCCGCGCTGACCGGCAACGAGGCGCCGTCCGTGGGTCTGCTCAATATCGGGGAAGAAGCGATCAAGGGCAGCGAAACCATCAAGAAAGCATCGCAATTGCTGCGAACGGCTGCCAATTCGCAAGATCTCAATTTCTTCGGGAACGTCGAAGGCAACGATATCTACAAAGGCACAACCGATATCGTGGTTTGTGACGGCTTTGTTGGAAATGTGGCACTGAAGGCCAGCGAAGGCGTGGCCTCGATGATTGGCGAATTCATCCGCATGGAGTTTTCGCGCAGCATTTTCACCAAACTTGCTGCAATTGCTGCTTATCCGGTTCTAAAGTCTTTCAAGAATAGACTTGATCATCGGCGCTACAACGGCGCGGCATTGCTCGGTCTGCGCGGCCTGGTGTTCAAGAGCCATGGGTCTGCCGACGAGATGGCTTTCGGCTATGCGCTCGATCGCGCTTATGATGCCGCTCGCAACAATCTGCTCGACCGGGTTCGAGCCCGCATCGCGCACGCCGCACCGCTTCTTGCGCGTAAAGAGTCCGCGGCGCCGGCCGAATCGGCGGCACTTCAAGTCTGATGGCTTCATATTCAAGAATTACCGGAACGGGCAGCTACCTGCCCCCGCGCCGGGTTACCAACGACGATCTCGCACGCGAATTGGCGCAGCGTGGGATCGAGACTTCCGACCAATGGATCATTGAGCGGACCGGCATTCATGCTCGCCATTTCGCGGCGCCGGAAATTACCAGCAGCGACCTGGGTTTCGAGGCGGCGCGGCATGCGCTCGAGGCGGCCGGCCGCCAGGCCAGCGAGGTCGACCTGATCATTGTGGCCACGTCCACGCCGGACATGGTCTTCCCCTCGTGTGCAGCCATCCTGCAGAACAAGCTCGGCATTGCCGGTTGCCCGGCGTTCGACGTCCAGGCGGTCTGCAGCGGCTTCGTCTATGCCCTCACGGTGGCCGACGCAATGATTCGCACCGGCACCGCCAAGTGCGCGCTAGTGGTGGGCGCTGAAGTCTTCTCCCGCATCCTCGACTTCAACGACCGCACGACCTGCGTGCTGTTCGGCGACGGCGCCGGCGCGGTGGTGCTCGAAGCCAGCGACACGCCGGGCATCCTGGCCAGCGACCTGCATGCCGACGGCAAGCATGTCGGCATCCTCTGCGTTCCGGGCCATGTGTCGGGCGGCCAGGTCACCGGCACGCCTTTCCTGCACATGGACGGCCAGGCGGTCTTCAAGCTGGCTGTGCGCGTGCTGGAAGAAGCAGCCCGCGCCACGCTGGCCAAGGCCGGCAAGACCGATGCGGACATCGACTGGCTCATTCCGCATCAGGCCAACATCCGCATCATGGAAGGCACGGCCAAGAAGCTGAAACTGGACCGCGAAAAGCTGATCGTGACCGTGCACGAGCACGGCAATACCTCGGCCGCGTCGATTCCGCTGGCGCTCGATGACGCGGTGCGCAGCGGCAAGGTGAAAAAAGGCGACACGGTCATGCTTGAGGGCGTGGGTGGCGGCTTCACCTGGGGCGCCGTCCTATTGGATATGTAGTGGTAGCCGGCCCGCGGTGCGGGTCGATATTGCCGCTGCAGGAGACACAAGAAAACAATGAAATCATCTGCCTTCGTATTTCCGGGTCAGGGTTCGCAGTCGGTCGGCATGCTGGATGCCTGGGGCGATCACCCCGCCGTGCGCGAGACGCTGGCCGAAGCGTCCGAGGCGCTGGCCGAAGATGTCGCCAAGCTCATTCACGAAGGGCCCAAGGAGGCCCTGGCGCTCACCACCAACACGCAGCCCGTGATGCTCGTGGCGGCCATTGCCGCCTGGCGTGCCTGGCTCGCCGAGGGTGGTGACAAGCCCGCCGTCGTGGCCGGCCACTCGCTGGGCGAGTACTCGGCGCTGGTCGCCTCGGGCGTGCTGAGCCTGGCCCAGGCTGCGCCGCTGGTTCGCTTCCGCGCCCAGGCCATGCAGCAGGCGGTGCCCGTGGGCGCCGGCGCCATGGCAGCCATCCTCGGCATGGATGCGGCCAAGGTCATTGCAGGCTGCGCCGAGGCCCAGGCCACGTTTGGCGCGGGCTCTGCCGAAGTGGTGGAAGCCGTCAATTTCAACGACCCGATGCAGACGGTCATTGCCGGCAGCAAGGCCGCGGTCGAGAAGGCATGCGAAGTGCTCAAGGCCAACGGCGCCAAGCGGGCCCTGCCGCTGCCCGTATCGGCGCCTTTCCATTCGAGCCTGATGAAGCCCGCGGCCGACGCACTGCGCGCCAAGCTGGCCGACGTGGCGTTCGCCGCCCCGCAAATTCCGGTGGTCAACAACATCGACGTCGCCGTGGAGAGCGACGCGCAGCGCATCAAGGATGCGCTGGTGCGCCAGGCGGCCGGCCCCGTGCGCTGGGTCGAGACGGTGCAGGCCCTGCAATCGCGCGGCGTGGCCGCGGTGATCGAGTGCGGCCCCGGCAAGGTGCTGGCAGGCATGGCCAAGCGCATCGCCCCCGACCTGGCCTCGGGTGCCATCTTCGACCCGGCCTCGCTGGCCGACGTGAAACAACAGCTGGCTGACTGACATCATGAGCGATTCCAACGAATTCAAGGGCCAGGTGGCCCTGGTGACCGGCGCCACGCGCGGCATTGGCGCGGCCATCGCCCTCGAGCTGGCTCAGCGCGGCCTCAAGGTGATCGGTACCGGCACCACGGCTCAGGGTGCCGAAGCCATCACCGCTGCGCTGGCGGCGCATGGCGGCGAAGGGCGCGCGCTCAACGTGAACGACGCTGCGGCCACCGACGCGCTGATCGACGCGATCGTCAAGGACCATGGCGGCCTGCATGTGCTGGTCAACAACGCCGGCATCACCCGCGACACCCTGGCCATGCGCCTGAAGGACGAAGACTGGGACGCGGTGCTCGACACCAACCTCAAGGCGGTGTTCCGCCTGTCGCGGGCCGTGATCCGTCCGATGATGAAGCAGCGCTACGGCCGCATCATCAGCATCACCAGCGTCGTTGGCGCGTCCGGCAATCCCGGCCAAGCCAACTACGCAGCCGCCAAGGCCGGCGTGGCCGGCATGACCCGCGCATTGGCGCGCGAGCTCGGCAGCCGTAACATCACGGTCAATTGCGTGGCGCCGGGTTTCATCGCCACCGACATGACGGCCTCCTTGCCCGAGGCGCAACAGCAGGCGCTGCTATCGCAGATTCCGCTGGGCCACCTGGGCAAGCCGGCCGACATTGCACACGCGGTCGCCTACCTGGCATCGCCGCAGGCAGGCTACGTGACGGGGCAGGAACTGCACGTCAACGGCGGCATGTACATGTGAGCGGGGCGATCCAGCCTTCAATTTTTCCAAGCGGCGGGTCGGGCAAACCATGAAGCCCGGCCAGCTAAAATCCACCAGTTACTTACAACCCTCAGAGGGAACCAAATGAGCGATATCGAAGCACGTGTCAAGAAAATCATCGCCGAACAGCTCGGCGTGGAAGAGTCCCAAGTCACCAACGAAAAGGCTTTCGTGGCCGATCTGGGTGCAGACTCGCTGGACACGGTCGAACTCGTGATGGCGCTCGAAGACGAATTCGGCATCGAGATCCCCGACGAAGACGCCGAAAAGATCACCACGGTGCAAAACGCCGTCGATTACGCCACCAAGAACCAAAAGGGCTGACAGGCCCACACCCGCTCCCCGGTGCGCTGCCTTTTCGGATGACGCGCCGCGAGAGCGGTCCCATTCATCCCTGAAAGGTTTGCCGGCATGACCAAACGCCGCGTCGTCGTGACCGGGCTGGGTTGCCTGGCTCCAGTCGGAAATACCGTCACTGAAGCCTGGGCCAACCTTTTGGCCGGTCAGTCGGGCATCGACACCATCAAGAGTTTCGATGCCAGTGCCTTTGCCTGCCGCTTCGCCGGCGAGGTCAAGGGCTTCGACATCACTCAGTACATCCCCGAGAAGGAAGCGCGTCACATGGACCGCTTCATCCATCTCGGGCTGGCAGCGGCCGTGCAGGCCGTTCAGGACAGCGGCCTGCCCACGGGCGACGCGCTGACGCCGGAACTGGCCGTACGCATCGGGTGCAACATCGGCTCGGGCATCGGTGGCCTGCCGATGATCGAACAAACCCACTCCGAACTGGTCAACCGCGGCCCCCGCCGCGTGTCGCCGTTCTTCGTGCCCGCCTCGATCATCAACATGATCTCCGGCCACGTGTCGATCAAGTACGGCTTCAAGGGCCCGAACGTCGCGGTGGTCACGGCCTGCACCACGGGTCTGCACGCGATCGGCATGTCGGCACGCATGATCGAGTACGGCGACGCCGACGTCATGATTGCCGGCGGCGCCGAATCCACCGTGTCGCCGCTGGGCGTTGGCGGCTTTGCCGCCGCCCGCGCACTGAGCACCCGCAACGACGACCCCAAGACGGCATCGCGCCCCTGGGACAAGGACCGCGACGGCTTCGTGCTGGGCGAAGGCGCCGGCGTGATGGTGCTCGAGGAGTACGAGCACGCCAAGGCGCGCGGCGCCAAGATCTATGCCGAGCTGGCCGGCTTCGGCATGTCGGGCGATGCCTATCACATGACCGCACCGGACGTCGACGGCCCCC
>JAFECZ010000829.1 GCA_018241905.1 Pseudomonadota bacterium | reverse complement strand
AGCTTCTCGCAGGCCGACCGCTGGATCGCTTCCAAGCTGCAGCGCGTGGAGGCCGAAGTGGCGCAGGGCTTCAAGGATCTGCGCCTGGACAACGTGGCCAACGCCATCTACCAGTTTGCCTGGGACGAGTTCTGCGACTGGTACCTGGAAATCGCCAAGGTGCAGATCCAGACCGGCAACGAATCGCAGCAGCGCGCCACGCGCCGCACGCTCATCCGCACGCTCGAGGCACTGCTGCGCCTGGCCCATCCGCTCATCCCCTTCATCACAGAAGAGCTGTGGCAGAAGGTGGCGCAGGTGGCCGGACGGCCGGGCGAGTCGATCATGGTCGCGGCCTATCCTGAAAGCCAGAGCGAGAAGATCGACGAAGCCGCCGAGGCGCATGTTGCGCGCCTGAAGGCGCTGGTGGATGCCTGCCGCACCTTGCGCGGCGAGATGAAGGTCTCGCCCGCCACGCGCCTGCCGCTGTATGCGGTGGCCGACGACGCGGCCAGCGCCGAGTTCCTGCGCAGCGCCGCACCGGTGCTGCAGGCGCTGGGCAAGCTCAGCGAGGTGAAGGTGTTCGACGACGAGGCCAGCTGGACGGCCGCTGCCGAAGCTGCCCCCGTGGCCGTGGTCGGCCCGGCGCGCCTGTGCCTGCACATGGAAATCGACAAGGCTGCCGAAAAGGCCCGCATTGCCAAGGAACTGGCGCGCATCGAGGGCGAAATTGCCAAGGCCAACGGCAAACTGGGCAACGAGGCCTTCGTGGCCAAGGCGCCGCCGGCCGTCATCGAGCAGGAAAAGCAACGTGTGGCAGACTTTTCGGCCATGTTGACTCGGCTGAAAGACCAGTTAGTGCGTCTTGGCTGACGTGGGAGGCCGCTTGCGGCCCTTACGATAGGGCCTTGAGTCATCCCAACCAACCCAGCATGCCCAATTCGACGACAACGACGACGCGTATCCGCAAGGCCGTTTTCCCCGTGGCGGGATTCGGCACCCGATTTCTCCCGGCCACCAAGGCGCAGCCCAAGGAAATGCTGCCGGTGGTCGACAAGCCCTTGATCCAGTACGCGGTCGAGGAAGCCTACGCGGCCGGCATCCGCGACATGATCTTCGTCACCGGCCGCAACAAGCGCGCCATCGAAGACCACTACGACACCGCCTACGAGCTGGAAAGCCAGCTCGAGGCCAGCGGCAAGGACGCGCTGCTGAAAATCGCCCGCTCGGTGGCTCCCGACGACATGACCTGCTCCTACGTGCGCCAGCCGCGCATGCTGGGCCTGGGCCATGCGGTGCTGTGCGCCGAGCACCTGGTGGGCGACGAGCCCTTTGCCGTGCTGCTGGCCGACGACCTGATGGTGGGGCCCGAGGGCGGCGAAGGCGTGCTCACGCAAATGGTGCGCGCGTACGAACGCCTGGGCGGCTCCTTCCTGGC
>JAFECZ010000828.1 GCA_018241905.1 Pseudomonadota bacterium | reverse complement strand
ACAGCGCCATGCCGCAACCGAACTTGGTGCCGGTCATGCCCAGCGTGTCGCGCAGGGCCCAGAGGATGGGGGTGGAGGGGTCGGCGTCGACCTGCCGGTCCTTGCCGTTGATGTTCAGGGTGGTCATGCGCGGGGGTCCTTCCTTCTTTTGGGTGAATTTTGATTCGGGCAAACAATAGACCTGTGCGCGGCGCAGGTCAAGCGGTCCAGGTCAAGTCAGGCCTTGATGCCGTCCCAGCAGAGCCCGAAGGCCATGGCCAGGTTCTCGTCGGTGCGCGCCAGTGCGCCGGAGCGAAGCAGGTTGGCGGTCTCGCGCACGGAGCCGCCGAAACTGTTGATGAGCAGCACCGTGGGCACGTCCTTCAGGATCTGCTGCGCCTTGGCCGACTCGACCAGATCCACCCAGTCCTTGATGAGCCGGGCCGAGAGATTGCGGCTCTCTTCGCTGAACCAGGGCGACTTGTAGTACTGCTCCCCGCAGACCACCTGCGCATAGTGCGCCAGGCGGTGCTCGAGATAGTTCATCCACATGTGCCGGAAGCGGCTGCGAAACGGCGCCTTGGGGTTGTCGCCGTGCATGAGGGTGGCGGCGGTGGTGGTCTTGGCCTGCTCGTAGAGCGCGACCATCAACTCTTCCTTCGACTTGAAGTAGACGTACAGCGTGCCCGTGGCCAGGCCCGCTTCGCGGGCGATGGCCGCCATGGTCAGGCCGCTCAGGCCGGTCTGTTCGACCAGCGCGAACGTGGCCTCGGCGATGGCGCGGAGCTTTTCGTCGTCCTTGGGTTTCACGCCCGCGATCTTAATGCGGGCCGACCGATTGGTGAACAAATATTCACCAAAAACCATGACTCCCGCTCATGGCCCATCCGGCCGAAATCAACGCGTGTCGAGAACAGGATTCAGGGGTGTCCTCGAATCCACCGGGCGCGCTACACGCCCGGCAGCGCGAGCCTGGCCGAATTCTTCACTTCCTCCATCACCGCATAAGTCCGGGTCTCGCGCACGCCCGGAAGCTGCCAGAGCACGGTTCCGGCAAACCGCCGGTAGTCGTCCATGTCGGCGCTGCGCGTCTTGATCAGGTAGTCGAAGCCGCCGGCGACCATGTGGCATTCCATGATCTCCGGGCGCACCTGCACCGCCGCCTTGAATTCGTCGAAGACATTGGGGGTGGTGCGGTCGAGCAGGATCTCGACGAACACCAGCATGCCGGCACCCAGCTTCACGGGGTTCAGGCGCGCTTCGTAGCCCAGGATGTAGCCGTCGCGCGTGAGCCGCTGAACGCGGGCCAGGGCCGCGGTCGGGGAGAGTCCGACCGTCTCTGCGAGCTTGAGGTTCGACATGCGCCCGTCGGACTGCAGCGCGGCAAGGATCCTCAGGTCCAGGCGGTCGAGCCCCGGCAGATCGGCGCTTGTCGATGGTGAAT
>JAFECZ010000827.1 GCA_018241905.1 Pseudomonadota bacterium | reverse complement strand
ATGTTCGAGGAGTTCCGCGGGTCGCTGCGCTGGGAGTGGCTCGCCGGGCTGGGTGCCTCCGAGCGTCAATTCGACCCCGAGGTCATTAGCCGTGCCCAGTCGGCGGCCGACCTGGTGGGTTACCTCAACTACATCCACCCGTATCGGGTCCAGATCCTGGGCGCGCGCGAAATCGCCTACCTGACGCGCGGCACGCTGGACGACTGCGCGCGCCGCATCGCCCGCATCGTCACCCTGGAGCCGCCCATGCTGGTGCTGGCCGACGGCCAGGCCGCGCCCGACCTGCTGCTGTCGATCTGCGAGCGGGCGCAGTTGCCGCTGTTCGCCACCCGCGAGTCGTCGGCCTTCGTGATCGACGTGCTGCGGGCCTACCTGTCCAAGCACTTTGCCGAGCGCACCTCGATGCACGGCGTGTTCATGGACATCCTGGGCCTGGGCGTGATGATCACGGGCGAATCGGGCCTGGGCAAGAGCGAACTGGGCCTGGAACTCATCTCGCGCGGCAACGGCCTGGTGGCCGACGACGCGGTCGACCTGTTTCGCATCAACCAGACCACCATCGAGGGCCGCTGCCCCGACCTGCTGCAAAACCTGCTCGAGGTCAGGGGTATTGGCCTGCTGGACATCCGCGCCATCTTTGGCGAGACGGCGGTGCGCCGCAAGATGCGGCTCAAGCTCATCGTCCACCTGGTGCGCCGCGACAGCTTCGAGCGCGACTACGAACGCATGCCCTCGGCGCCGCTCACGCAAGACGTGCTGGGCGTGCCCGTGCGCAAGGTCATCATCCAGGTGGTGGCCGGGCGCAACATCGCCGTGCTGGTGGAAGCGGCGGTGCGCAACTCCATCCTGCAGCTTCGCGGCATCGACACCTATGCCGACTTCGTCGCCCGCCATCACAAGGCGATGGAGGCGAACAAGGAAGAAGACTGACGCGCAGCGTGGCGCGCCGCATGGTGGGCCGCGGCGCCTGCCGCCGCGCTGCCGCCTCTATTGCGCCGACAGGCCGGCGCTCTTGGCAAGGCCCCGGAACTGTTCGATTCGGTCACGCCCGGCGGCACATCCGCCTGGCAACCGCTCACATCATGGAGTCGGTATTCCCGGACGTGCCGATCGCGGCTTGAGCAGCTTCGGTCAGCGCTTCTTCACGCAGTCGGCGCACAGGCCGTACAGCGACATGGCGTGGTCCTGCAGGGCCCAGCCCTTGTCCTTGGCCACCATTTGCTGGCGGCGCTCGATCTCGGCGTCGTAGAACTCCTCGACCTTGCCGCAGCCGGTGCACACCAGGTGGTCGTGGTGGGTGCCCTCGTTGAGCTCGTAGACGGCCTTGCCGCTTTCGAAATGGCTGCGCTCGAGAATGCCGGCCTGCTCGAACTGCGTGAGCACGCGGTAGACAGTGGCCAGGCCAATGTCGGAGTGGTGGTTCAGCAG
>JAFECZ010000826.1 GCA_018241905.1 Pseudomonadota bacterium | reverse complement strand
CCGGCACGTAGGCTGCGAAGTGCCGCAGCGGCAGTTCGCGCCGCAGCGCCAGCACGCTGCTGACCACCGGATTGAAGTGCGCGCCGCTCACGGGGCCGAATGCCTCGATCAGCACATACAGCGCGAACATCGTGGCCAGGCTGTTGGCCAGCAGCGCGCCGGCGGCGTCGCCGCCGGCCAGGCGCTGGGCCATGATGCCCGAGCCGATCACCGCGCACAGGAGCGCCGCCGTGCCCAGCAGTTCGGCAAGCGCCTTTCGCCCCAGGTTCAGGCCGGGGCAGGCAACGGCCTCGTTGGCGGGCTCGGCCGCAGGATGCAGCTGCCGATACGGGAGGTCTGGCGGTTGCGCCGCCTCGGGTGGTTGCGCATGGTGGGGGCCGGAATGCGGCGCGCGAAATTCTGGATGCACGGGAACAGCGTGTGGTTGTGTGGGTACGGCTCATCGGGCGCGGTCGAGCGCGCAGTCCTCGCCTTAAGCAGCTGTTCTCGGTGAGATGGGCAAGCAGCTCATCGGCGCGCTCGATGCGGCGCAGTCGATGAGGTCACGGCCCGGGACGCTCTTGGGGTCGCCAGGCCGGCATTCGGCAATTCCTTGAGGGGCGAAATTATGGCCGATCCACCCCGTTTCATGGGTGTTTCATGGGTGGCAAGCCGTTCCCTTGCCGGCTCAACTCCGCTGGCGTTCGCGCACGAATCCGACAAAGCGCGACAGCGCCGGATTGGCCGCTTCGGCCGGCCACACCAGGCTGGTTTCGCAGCGCGGCAGCGCTGGCGCGGCGCGCCGCCGGCCTTCGGGCGCCAGCTCGCCCGCGGCGCGGTAAACCACGCCTGCGCGACGGAACTGGGTCACGCTCTCGGGCACCCAGGCCACGCCGATGCCGCCGGACACCAGGTTCACGATGGTCTGCATCTGGATGGCCTCCTGCGCCAGTTGCGGTACACGGCCGGCCGCGTGATAGAGCGCGAAGATGGCGTCGTGCAGCGAGGGCACGATGCGGCGCGGGAAGATCACCAGCGGCTCGTCCAGCACCTGCGCCAGCGTCACCTCGCGGGCCCTGGCCAGTGCGTGCCGGGCCGGCAGCGCCAGCGTCAGGGGTTCTTCCGACACCGCCAGCCGCTCCAGCCCCGCAGGCGCAGCGCCGGGCGAATGCAGCATCAGGCCGGCATCGATCTCGCCGCGCGCAAAGGCCTCGAGCTGCACGTCGCCGGTGGCCTCCACCAGCTCCAGCGCCACCTGCGGGCAGAGCTGCCGAAACTCGCGCACCCAATCGGGCAGCTTCTCGAAGCCGACCGTGGAAACGAAGCCGATGCGCACCCGCCCCACCTGCCCCGCAGCCGCCGCACGGGCACGCCGCGGCAGCGCCTGCGCGCGCGCCAGCAGCTCGCGCACGTCTGGCAGCAAGGCCTCGCCGGCGGGCGTGAGCGCCACGTG
>JAFECZ010000825.1 GCA_018241905.1 Pseudomonadota bacterium | reverse complement strand
CCCGAAGCCTCGGGAAGCTGCACGTCGTACATGCCGTCCTCGTCCGATTGCCACACGTCTATCAGGGCGCCGGCAACGGGCCGGCCTTGAAGGTCCCGCACCGAACCGGTCACGTAGCAAGGCTCGCCGCGCGCGCCGTTGGCGATGTCGGCGCCGTGTTCGTATTCAGGCGCGCCCTCGACGAAGAAGGGGCCGAAGACAGTGGATTCGGTGCAGGCCGCCGGCTTGGCGTTGTTCTGCGCGGTGACCAGGGTCGACAGGCCCAGCGTGTCCGACAGCAGGATGAACTCCTGCCGCTTGTCGGTCGTGATGTGGCCCACGTCGGTGAGGAATTCGATGGCCTGCATCCACTCGGCTTCGGTCAACTCGACCTCGCGGGCGAAGGAATGCAGGTGCTGCACGAGGCTGGTCATGATGGTCTTCAGCCGCGCGTTCCTGCCGTCGCACATGGCGGCGATCACCGCCTGGGTGATGGTGTCTTCGTTGATGTTGCGCACGGGCGTTGCTCCTGCTGGCGGATGAATGGGCCGTAGCCTTGGGTACACGAATGTTGTACCTTCGTCGCTTGAAAAAAAAGAGCTGAACGAGAAATGTCATTTCCGCCAAGTGGAAGAATCGCCTGACCATGGACCGCTGGGCGCAGATCGAACTGTTCGTGCAGGTGGCCGAGCTGGGCAGCCTGTCCAAGGCGGCCGAGAAGCTTGGCCTGTCCAACGCGGCGGCCAGCCGCTACCTCAGCGGGCTGGAAGAGCGGCTGGGCGCGCGGCTGGTGGAGCGCACCACGCGCCGGATGTGGCTGACGGACGCCGGGCGCAGCTACCACCAGCGTTGCAGCGCCATGCTCGGCGAAATGGCCGAGGCGGAAGCGGAGGTCAACACGGCCAGCACGAGCCCGAGCGGCGTGCTGCGCGTCACCAGCTCCGTGTCGTTCGCGATGATCCATCTCGCGCCGGCGCTGCCGGAGTTCAACCGGCGCTACCCCAAGCTCACGGTGCAGATCACCTCGGCCAACCGCTACCCCGGCTTCATCGAGGCGGGCATCGACGTGGCCATCCGCACGCGGGAACACGAAGGCGACTCGGGCATCACCGTGCGCCGCCTCGCGCAGATGCGGCGCGTGCTGGCCGCATCGCCCGCCTATCTCACGGCCCATGGCCAGCCGGCCACGCCGCAGGACTTGCCCCAGCACCGGATGCTGGTCTACTCGCTGGCCAACGACCCCTATGTGCTGCACTTCAAGCGCGGCAGGGAAGCCCGCTCCGTCGGCATTGCGCCGACGCTGGATGCCAACGAAGGCCAGGTCATCCGGTCCGCGGCCCTGGCGGGGCTGGGCATCCTGATCCAGCCGCAATACATCGTCCACGACGACATCGTGGCGGGCCGGCTGATTCCGGTGCTGCGGGACTGGGACCTGCCGCACCTGACCATCAACAT
>JAFECZ010000824.1 GCA_018241905.1 Pseudomonadota bacterium | reverse complement strand
TCTCAGGTGGGCAGCCAAGTCCGCTCTGGCATCAAGGAAGGCGACCGTGTGTATGTCAATCCAGGGCTGTCCTGCGGGGGCTGCATCGCATGCCGACGTGGCGACCATGTGAACTGCACTGCCTACACCTTCCAGGGCTACTTCGGCTTTGGTCCGGGCTCGCAGAAGCTGTTCGAGGACTATCCGTATGGCGGTTTCGGTCAGTACTTGACGGCACCCGTCTCGAATCTCGTGAAGCTGCCCGACAGCATCAGCTTCGAGCAGGGGGCACGCTTTGGCTACCTGGGAACCTCGTACTCCGCACTCAAGAAGGCCCATTTCTGCCCAGGTCAGACGGTCCTGGTTGATGGCGCCACCGGAACCCTTGGCCTTGGAGCGGTCATCCTGGCTATGGCGATGGGCGCCGGGAAGATTTTCGCCACTGGGCGCAACAAGGCGCTGCTCGAGAAGCTCCACGGGTTGGACCCGTCGCGCATCCTGCCCATTTCGCTGGGAGACAAGCCCACGGCCGAAGTCGTTATGGCTGCGACAGAGGGCTACGGTGTCGATGTCCTCATCGAGACCCTGGGCCCCAATGCTCCGGTGAGCACAGTGCTCGACTCGTTCAATGCGCTGCGTCGAGGCGGGAAGGCAATCAACATCGGCGGTGTCGCGGACCCCATCCCGCTTGAACCTTTCCCGCTGATGTGCCTACAGAAGTCGTACATCGGCTCGCTCTGGTTCACGACCGCCGAAGGCCAGGACATGGCTGACATGGCCGCATCCGGCACCCTGAACCTGGGCGTGTTCGAGCACGAGCGCTTCAAGCTCGAGCAGGTCAATGAGGCCCTCGACGCAGTCGAGCAGCGCACCGGTGGCTTCACCAACGTCGTCATCGTGAATTGATGCTTGCGGCCGACCACGGCCGGCCGCCCTCTAGTTCAAGAAACCGAAGGAGACGAATATGCAAGTACGAACCATCGTGACCGGTCATACGCCCGAGGGCAAGTCGGTCTTCGTGTCTGACGCGCCGGCTGAGCGCAGTACCGCGTTCAAGTCTGTTCCCGGCTTCGAAACGACCATGGTCTGGGAGACGCTTCCCGGGGCCACGGTCCCTGCATCGGAGAAGAATCCCGCCCCTCTGGCAAAGTCGTGGGTTCCGAACGCGGGCGGAACCAACCTCATGTTCATAACGTTCCCCCCGGATTCCGTGATGGGCAGCCCTTCGTTCGACCCCGCTGCGGCCGGAGCGGAGTACATGAAGGTGCTGCCTGGGCTTGCCGAGAAGTTCGAGATGGAGCATCCGGGCATGCACACCTGCGACACGGTGGACTACGGCGTTCTCCTGGACGGCGAAATCCATCTCGAACTGGACGACGGTGCTACCAAGAAGCTATTCCCGCGGGACGTCGTCATCCAGAACGGCACGCGCCACGCATGGCGCAACAAAAGCGA
>JAFECZ010000823.1 GCA_018241905.1 Pseudomonadota bacterium | reverse complement strand
CGCCGTTGGGGCCGATGAGCCCGTACACCTGGCCGCGGTTGATGGTGATGCCCACGTCCGACAGGGCCTGCAGCCCGCCGAAGCGCTTGGAAATGCCCCGCACGTCGAGGATCGTTTCAGTCATGAATGGTTCCTCGCTCAGGGGTTGATCGACATGGGACGCGAGGAATCGCCGGGCAGTTCGTCCGCCGGGTTGTCTACCCCGGGAGTGACGGCTTGGGTGGAGCCCGGCACCGGATCCGGCGCCTTGCGCCGGTTCAGCGACTTGCCATGCTCGGGCGAGGGCCACAGGCCGCGCGGACGCACCAGCATGATGATGATCATGGCCAGCGCGATGAAGAGCTGGCGCAGGATGGATGCGTCCAGGCGCCCGCCCGTTGCCTCCTGCAGCGGACCGGCCACGTAGCGCAGCACCTCCGGCAGAGCCGCCAGCAGCACGGCACCCAGGATGACGCCCGGCAGGTGCCCCAGGCCGCCCAGCACCACCATGGCGACGATCATCACCGACTCCATCAGGCTGAAGGACTCGGGCGAGACGAAGCTCTGGAACGAAGCGAACATGGCACCCGACACGCCGCCGAAGCTGGCACCCATGCCGAAGGCCAGCAACTTCAGGTTGCGGGTGTTGATGCCCATGGCCTTGGCGGCGATCTCGTCCTCGCGGATGGCCATCCAGGCACGGCCCACGCGCGAGAGCTGCAGGCGGTGCGAGATGATGACCGTGATGATCACCAGCGCCAGGAACAGGTAGTAGTACAGCGTGACCGAGGGAATCGAGAAGCCGTCGAGCTTGAGCGTGCGCCCGAAGTTCAGGCTGCCGATGTGCACCGGCTCGATGGCCAGGATGCCCTTCGGGCCGTTGGTGATGTTGTAGGGATGGTCCAGCGTGTTGAGGAACACGCGGATGATCTCCCCGAAGCCCAGCGTCACGATGGCCAGGTAGTCGCCGCGCAGCTTCAGCGTCGGCGCACCCAGGATCACGCCGAAGATCGCCGCCAGCACGAAGGCCATCGGGATGACGATGAACACCGACAGGTGCAGCCCGTTCGGGAACATCGCCTTGATGGCCGGGAAGGTTTCCGTCAGGTGCGGCGACTCGAGCAGCGCGAACAGGTAGGCGCCGATGGCGAAGAAGGCCACGTAGCCCAGGTCGAGCAGGCCGGCATAGCCCACCACGATGTTCAGGCCCAGCGCCAGCATGACGTACAGCAGGGCGATGTCGACGATGCGCACCCAGGCGTTGCCCTGGGTCTGCAGCACCAGCGGCAGCGCCACCAGCAGCGCGGCCGAAACGAGGAAGACCGCGATCTTCTTGAAGGAATCGTTCATTTTCATGACCCTCCTCAAGCGCGATCGGCCACGCGTTCACCCAGCAGCCCGGAGGGTCGCACGGTGAGCGTCAGGATCAGGATGATGAACGCGAAGATGTCGCTGT
>JAFECZ010000822.1 GCA_018241905.1 Pseudomonadota bacterium | reverse complement strand
TCCCATCAAGCGCGACGAGCTGACCGAACTGGTCGAGTCCTTCCGCAACTCGGTGGTGCGCGGGCGGCGCAATGCCATTACCAACGCCGACAAGCTGGGCGCAGCGCTGATCGCCCCGCTGGGCCTGGCGCCCGGGCAGCGGCTGGTGTTCGTGCCGCACGGGGCGCTGCACTACCTGCCGTTCCAGGCGCTGCGCGTCGACGGGCGCTATCTCATCGAGACGCACCCGATTTCCGTCGCGCCGTCGATGACCATTGCCACGCAACTGGCGCAGCGCGGCTCGCGCGCGACGCCGAACCTGGTGGCCTTCGGCAACCCACGCATCGAGGCCAAGTACGACCTGCCTGGCGCGGAAGTGGAGGTCAAGCAGCTGGCCCAGCTCTTCCCGCGCAACAACCTCTACCTGGGCGCCGCCGCCACCAAGACGCAGTTCCGCGAAGCGGTCAGCAGCGCACCCATCGTGCACGTGGCGGCCCATGCCGAGGCCGACCAGGTCGATCCGCTGTATTCGCGCATCCTGCTGGCCAACGAGAACGGCAAGCAGAACTTCCTGGAGGCGCACGAGATCCTCGAGATGCCGATGCGCGGCACTTCGCTGGTCACGCTGTCGGCCTGCGAGTCGGGGCTGGGGCGCATCGCCAAGGGCGACGAGGTGCTGGGATTCACGCGCTCATTCCTCTCGGCGGGGACCTCGGCGCTCATCGCCTCGCTGTGGCCGGTGTCGGACGACGCCACCGAAGTGCTGATGAGCACCGTGTATTCCGAGCTGGCCAAGGGCAACGACGTGCAGCGCGCCATGCAGGCGGGCCAGCTCGCGGTGCTCAAGAACCCGAAGCTTTCGCACCCATTTTTCTGGGCTCCGTTCAATCTCATCGGCAACTGGCGCATGACCGTAGGGAGCCCGGCATGAAGAACAACAAGAAGAACAATCACCAGGCGGCCGCCATGAACCAGGGAGGAGAAAAGCAACAACGCTTCGCCCTGGCCTCGGGCGCGCTGCTGATGGCCGTGCTGGCCATGACGTGGGCCCAGCGCGCGCAGGCCCAGTCGCAGCAGATCGAGAGCACCACGCTCACGCCCACGCAGAACCCGTGCACCGCGTGCTCGTCCGGCAACAGCGCGGCTCAGGTGTCGCAGCAGCAGGCGGCGCCGCCGCCCGGTGCGCCCACGCAGGCCCTGCCTGCAACGCCTGCGCCGCAGACGGCCTTCAAGCTCAACGACCTGCGGCTCAATGGCGCGCAGGCGCTGCCGGCCGATGCGCTCAACGCGGTCACGCAGCCCTACATCGGCCGCACTGTCACGCTGTCGGACCTGGAGCAGCTGGCCGGCGCCATCACCCAGCTCTACCGCGACCGCGGCTACTTCCTGGCGCAGGCGGTGGTGCCGGTGCAAACGGTGCGCGATGGCGTGGTGGAGATCAGCATCATCGAAGGGCGC
>JAFECZ010000821.1 GCA_018241905.1 Pseudomonadota bacterium | reverse complement strand
CGCGGCCACCGGCGCCGCCGTGATGCCGAAGGCCCAGGGCTCGACCACCGCGGCCACGGCGATGAACACCGCCGCCAGGCCGATCATGCTGTGGAAGAAGGCCACCAGCTCGGGCATCTGGGTCATTTCCACCGTCTTGGCGCGCCAGGCGCCGTAGGCGGCGCCCACCACCAGGCCCAAGAGCACCCAGCCCATGCCCGCGGCCTTGCCGCCGGCCAGCTGCACGATCAGCGCCGCCGTGGTGAGGATGGCGATGGCCATGCCCACCATGCCGAAGACGTTGCCCCGGATGGAGGTGGTGGGATGGCTCAGGCCCTTCAGGGCCTGGATGAAGCAGACGCTGGCAACCAGGTACAGCAGCGTGACGACGTTCATGCTCATTGGGCAGCTCCCTCTGCCTTGGGCGCGCTCTTGCGTTCCTTTTTCTTGAACATCTCCAGCATGCGCCGGGTGACCAGGAAGCCGCCGAAGACGTTGACGGCGGCCAGCGCCACGGCCAGCACGCCCATGGACTTGCCCAGCCAGGTTTCGGTGAGCGCCGCCGCGAGCATGGCGCCCACGATGACGATGGCCGACACCGCGTTGGTCACCGCCATCAGCGGCGTGTGCAGTGCGGGCGTGACGGTCCACACCACGTGGTAGCCCACGTAGATGGCCAGCACGAAGATGATCAGGTTGATGACGGTATGGCTGACGGGATCCATGTCTTCTTGTCCTCGCGCTTCTTGTCTTACTTGCGGGTGACCTGGCCGTCTCGCGCCACCAGGCAGGCGGCGACGATGTCGTCCTCGAGGTCGATCTTGAAGCCGCCCTCCTTGGGCAGCACCAGCTTGAGGAAGTCCAGCACGTTGCGCGCATACAGCGACGACGCGTCGGCCGCCACCAGCGCCGGCAGGTTGGTCTCGCCCACGATGGTCACGCCGTGCTTGAGCACCGTCTTGTCCGCTTCCGAGAGGGTGCAGTTGCCGCCCCCCATCCCGCCATTCGCGTCGGCGCCGCGGCCCGCGGCGATGTCCACGATGACCGAGCCCGGCTTCATGGACTTGACCATGTCCTCGGTGATGAGGGTGGGCGCGGCCCGGCCCGGGATGAGCGCGGTGCTGATCACCACGTCGGCGGCGGCCACGCGCTTGGCCACTTCCACCTGCTGGCGTGCCAGCCAACTGGGGGGCATGGGGCGGGCGTAGCCGCCCACGCCTTCGGCCGCTTCCTTCTCCTCGGCGGTCTCGTAGGGCACGTCGATGAACTTGGCGCCCAGCGATTCGACCTGTTCCTTGACGCTCGGGCGAACGTCGGAGGCCTCGATGACCGCGCCCAGGCGCTTGGCCGTGGCAATGGCCTGCAGGCCCGCCACGCCCACGCCCAGGATCACCACGCGGGCGGCCTTGACGGTGCCCGCGGCGGTCATGAGCATGGGGAAGAAGCGCTGGTACTTGTC
>JAFECZ010000820.1 GCA_018241905.1 Pseudomonadota bacterium | reverse complement strand
AGCGAGTGCTTCCCGAGTCCTTGCCTTCGCAGCGAGGTTCATCCAGTGGATCTCCTGTCCTCCCCTTGCGTACCGCGTTCGGATTGTTCGAGCCAGTCGAAAAGGTCGTCCAGATCGCGGTCGAGTTGCTGAAGCGATGCGTTGACCATCATCCACCACGTGGCGGATTCGTCGGCTCCAGTTGCCTGGGTCATCACCTGGTTGAGTTGCTCTTGGAGCGCCAAAAGCCGCCGCTTCTCTCGCGCGACTTCGCTCTTGTCCTCGGTCCAGCTCATCGAGGGCAAGAAAATGCCTCGCGCGGGAGCTCTCGGCTTTGGCACCCCTTTCGGTTCTTGATTCGCTTCGTCTGTCATGGCTCGCTCCTGAAGTTGGAGCCTTCACGATAGGCAGAGCGTGCGGCAGTCGCCAGTCGAAATGGACGCGAAGAAGGGCTGATTTCGCCATCAGCTCAAAGACCGACATTCAGCGCGGCTTGACCACTCGGCTGCCAGAAGCCATCGCGGGCCAATGGGGCCGTTGGACGCGCACGCTGAATTACCCCGTCGTCGGTGGTGAGAGCACGGCATCCTTTGCGGAACGCGGCTTGCTCTGGTCGAAGGGACTTCGGTCCCTTCGACCATCCACGCGTTCAGGCCTGTGCGGTCCTCGCCGCCAGATGCGCCTCCACGCCGTGGCGGCGCAGAGCCTTCTTGGCCTGGACCGACGTCACTTTCTTCGCCGCCAACAGGGCATCCAACTCGTCTTCCCAGCGCACCGCCCGATGTGCCTGCATGTGCTCGGCGAGCCTGTCGATGTCGTTGTCGACAGGGGCAGGTGATGCTCCGCCCACGTAGGCATCGCAGACTGCCAGCATTCCCGATTTGATGGGCACATCGGCCACGCACAGAATGGCCGTCACGACATCCAGCGCATTGGGCTTGTCCATGCGATCCGGGAGGCTGCTCATCCAGGCGCCTGCGACTTCGGTCGACCACGAGCGCAGCAAGAAGCACACTTCGTGCGCATGTCGCGCAATTGCCTCCGCTGCAGCATGGTTGGACGACTCGAGCACCATGCGGCGATAGCCGCTCGCATAAGCGCTCTCGATCGAAGGAAAGATGGGCAGTCCCTGGAAGTGCGGTGACAGCGGAGAAGAGTCCTTCCCGTAGCCGGGGCTGAAAGTCGGTTGGATGCGCACAGCCGGCCCGGCGTGCTCCGTGAGCGGCAACACCGCTTCCAGTAGGACCTTGCGCTGCGTATCGCCCGGCGTGATGCCGAGCACGATGACACCGTAAGGGCGCTTTGCTAGCGCTTGCCCGAGCGCGAATTCGAGCACCTGCGGCAGACGCTGGTCCGTTGTGAAGTGCTGTGCGGCCGGCGGCGTCAACCGTCGCTGGACGAACGGCTGCAACATCTGCAGATCGCCGGCAGCGGTGACAACACCGAGCACGTCAACGGGC
>JAFECZ010000081.1 GCA_018241905.1 Pseudomonadota bacterium | reverse complement strand
TGTTCACGAAGCCGGGCTTGAGCGGCACCTCGAAGACCTTGTGGTCGTTTGCCGCCGTGTGCATGAGGATGCGTCCGGTGGCGTCCTTCACTTCGAACAGCACCAGGTCTTCGCTGAACAGGGGGTCGGTTGCCACCAGCGGCTGCGCCTGGGCGGCGCGTGCCTGGTTCTCGCGGTCGAGGTCGCGCGCGGCAAAGTCGAACAGGCGGTGCGAGATCTCGGCCAGCTCGGTGTCGAAGTTGTTGTTGATCTCGCGGTCCACGTACCAGACCACGCCAATCACGCTCAGCAGCCACGCGCCGCCCACCCAGATGACGAGGGTGCGGGTCAGGTGGCCGGCCAGCGATTCGCCTCGTCCTTTTCTCTTCCTGTGCGCGCTCTGCGGGCGCCGTGTCTTGGGTGCCTTGGGTGCCCTGGGTGCCCTGGGTGCCTTGGGAATGGCCGCCACGCCCTCAATCCTCTTCGTCCGAAGGCGAGAGCCTGTAGCCGAGCCCGCGCAGCGTGACGATGTGGCCGCGGCCCAGCTTGCGGCGCAGGCGGCTGATGAAGACTTCCAGCGTATTGCTGTCGGCCTCGTCGTCCCAGCCGTAGAGCGCGTCCTGCAGCATCTCGCGGGTGTGGATGCGGTCGGGGCGCGAAGCCATCACGCGCAGCAGCGCCCATTCCTTCTGCGTGAGGGTGACCGGCGCGCCGTTCTTTCGCACCGTGTCGCGCGCCAGGTCGATCGTGAGGGTGCCAAGCTGCAGCACCGGCGTGTGGCTGTCGCTGCGCCGGCGCTCCACCGCGCGCAGGCGGGCCAGCAGCTCGGCCGGGTCGTAGGGTTTGATGATGTAGTCGTCGGCCCCGGCATCCAGGCCGCGGATGCGGTCGGTGACCTGGTCGCGCGCAGTGACCACGATGACGATGGGCCGGTCGGCCAGCGCCCGCACGTGCGGCAGCAGCGACAGGCCCTCGCCGTCGCCCAGGTGCAGGTCGAGCAGCACCGCGGCGTACTGGGGACCCAGCAGGGCGGCGCGGGCGTCGGCCAGGCTGGACGCAACGTCGACGACGAAGGCCTTCGATTCCAGGTAGCTGCAGACGGCGCTCGCCAGGGCGCGGTCGTCCTCGACCAGCAGGATGCGCAAGAGTGACTCCTTGAGTGGGTCGATGGATTATGGAAGAGCCTAGAGCTTTCAGGATGCGTTCAGTTATGACCCATACCCTTTCTGGCCCATGCTTCGAACTCCCTACGGCCGCCTGGCGGGTTGGACCCTGCTCGCGCTGCCGCTTCTGCTGCTCTGGGATGCGAGCGGCCTCGATCTTCCCTTGGCCGGGCTTTTCGGCACCCGCGCCGGATTTGCGCTTCGCGACAACTGGTTCCTGGTGCAGATCATGCACGAGGTCACCAAGGCACTGATCTGGGTGATGGTGCTGCTGCTTCTGGCCGGCATCGCCTGGCCGGTGGGCTTCCTGCGGCGGCTGGAGCGCAGCGAACGGGTTCAGCTGGCGCTTGGCGTCGTCGTCTCGGTTGTGGTCATTTCGCTCATCAAGTATGGAAGCCGCACCAGCTGCCCTTGGGACGTGGACACCTTCGGCGGCGTCGCACGCTACGTGTCGCATTGGTCGTGGGGCAGGTTCGACGGCGGCCCCGGCAAGTGCTTTCCGGCCGGGCACGCCTCGGCGGGCTTCGCCTTCCTGGGCGGCTACTTCCTCCTGGCGCGCCGCGTGCCCGAGGTGGCCCGCTGGTGGCTCGCCTGCGCGGTGTTCGGCGGCCTGGCGCTGGGCCTGGCGCAGCAGGCGCGCGGCGCCCACTACATGAGCCATACGCTCTGGACGGCCTGGATCTGCTGGACGACCGGCCTGCTGATCGACTGCGCCTTCCAGTGGTGGCGCTCGCGCGGCGGCGGCCACCGGGTTGCGGCGGCCCGGTCCTCGGTCTAGAGACTGGCGATGCCGCGCAATTCCTTGTGGCCCCGGACCTCCCCAGGTTCGCTCGATTCGGCCTCCGCCTCGCTTCCCGACTCCGATGAGCCCTGGGGCGCCGGCTACTGGCATGCCCTGTGCAACTGGCTGCAGCGCCCGCGTTCGCCGCGCACGCTGGCGTTGTGGCTGGGCCTGTACTTGGCCCTGGCCTGCAACTGGCCGCTGTTCTGGGACCTGATGCATATCGGCGGCGGGCAGCGTTCCGAGTACCTGCCCAACCTGCTGCTGATGGGCCTGCTGGTGGCCTGCGGCAACGTGGCACTGCTGTCGCTGCTTGCCTGGTCGCGCTGGATGAAGCCCTTGTGGGTGGCGGTGGTGCTGATCGCCGCGGTGTCGCAGTACTACATGGCGACCTACGGCGTGGTGATGGACCCGAACATGCTGGCCAACGCCACCCACACGGACATGAACGAGGTGCTCGACCTGTTCAACTGGCGGTTGCTGTTCCACGTACTTCTCGTGGGGGCGCTTCCGGCCCTGGCGATCTGGCACGCGCGCTTCTCGCCGCGGCCCTTCGTGGCCCAGCTGTGGCGCAACGCGCTGTTGTTCGTGGCCGCCGCGGTGGTGGCGGCCGGCGGCGCGCTGGCCATGAACCGCGACTTCGCGCCGCTCATGCGCAATCACACCAAGCTGCGCTACATGACCAATCCGCTGGCGCCGATCTATTCGGCCACCACGCTGGGCGTGCGGGCGCTGTTCAGCCACAAGCGCCAGCTCATCCCGGTGTCGGGCGGGGCTGCGCTGGGCGCCAGCTACGCCGCGCAGGCCAGGCCGCCGCTGCTTGTCGTGGTGGTGGGCGAAACCGCGCGAGCCGACCACTTCGGCCTCAACGGCTACGGGCGCGACACCACGCGCGACCTGGCGGCGCGCAACGTGCTCAGCTGGCGCCAGGTGCAGTCCTGCGGCACCAGCACGCTGGCTTCGGTGCCCTGCATGTTCTCGCCGCTGGACAAGGCCGCCTTCGAGAGCGCCAACGACGACTACGAGAACCTCACCGACGTGCTGCAGGCCGCGGGCCTGGCCGTGTTCTGGCTGGACAACCAGCCGGGCGGCTGCAAGGGGGTGTGCGACCGCATTCCGCATGCGTCCGCCTTCGCAGGGCTCGACGCGGTCACCAGGGATGCGCTTTGCCCCGCCGGCGACGAGTGCCTGGACGAAGTCATGCTGCGCGGGCTGGATGCGCGCATCGAGGCGCTGTCGCCCGAGCGCCGCAAGCGCGGCGTGGTGCTGCTGCTGCACCAGATGGGCAGCCACGGGCCGGCCTACTACCTGCGCTCTTCGCGCAGCAGCAAGCGCTTCATGCCCGAGTGCCGGGTCAACGTTCTGTCGGACTGCAGCCGCGACGAGCTGGTCAACGCCTTCGACAACACCATCGTCTATACCGACCAGTTCCTGGGCAAGACCATCGACTGGCTCAAGGCGCGTTCGGACCACTACGACACCGCCATGATGTACGTGGGCGACCACGGTGAATCGCTGGGCGAGTTCGGGCTGTTCCTGCACGGCATGCCCTATACCGTCGCGCCCGAGGCGCAGAAGCACGTGCCCTGGGTGATGTGGTTCAGCGACGCCATGCGCGAGCGCGACAAGCTGTCGCTTCGCTGCGCCCAAGCCGGCCTGGACAAGCCGCTGTCGCACGACAACCTCTATCACACCGTGCTCGGGACGATGGACGTGCAAAGCCCCAGCTACAAGGCTTCGCTCGACGCACTGGCCGACTGCCGCGGCAAGGCCTAGCCGCCGGGGCTTGTCCAATAGCCCTTTGCCCTGCCGGGATCCAGGGGAAATGCGGTGGTTCGCCACGGCAGAATGCGCGCCACCCGCCCAAGCCAGCCCCAAGTTCGATGAATCGTCCGCAAGCCGCCAGTGCCCCATCTGCATTCCAGCGCTGGGGGCGGGCGGCAACCGGGCTGGCCGCGCTTGCAGGCGTCTTCATCGTGCTGGGCCATGACGGTCGGCGCGTGGCCCAGCTGGTGCTCCTGGCGCTGCCCCTGCTGGCCTGGATGGCCTGGCCCGTGCGCGGCCGGGCGGCGCAGCGCACCCGCCGCATCGCGCTGTGGCTGTGGGTGATGCTGTTCGCGCTGGATGGCGCGGCGCGCGCCTTCCTGCTCGACGCCTACCAGGCCGCGCCCGACGGCGCGCTGGTGCTGGGCGCCGTGGCCAACACCAACGGCCGCGAGGGCGGCGAATACCTGCAGGCGCACTGGCGGGTGGTGCTGCTGTGGGCGGCTGCGCTGGCGGCGGCCGGCGCCTTCGCCTGGCGCCTGGCCGGGCGAGGGCGGCAGGCCGCTTCGCCGCCGGGCATGTCCAGGTGGGGGGTGGGCGTGCTGGCGCTGTTGCTTGCGCTGGGCGCCGTGGCCTATGCCAGCAAGCCGTGGCGCCGGCTGCATCCGATGGTCTTCTGGGCCAGCTGGGCGCAGTCTGTGCAGGACTTCAAGGCCGACATGGCCGACCAGCAGCAGGTGCGCGACCGGGCGCTGCTGCAGGCCCGGCAGGCGGCGCCGGTGGTGGCGCACGAAGGGCCATCCACCGTGGTGCTGGTCATTACCGACAGCATCAACCGCGACAACCTGGGGCTGTACGGCTACCGCCGCGACACCACGCCGCGCCTGCAGGTGCACCGGCACCGGGCCGGCGACAACATGCTGGTGCTGCGCAATGCCTGGTCGGTGGACGCCAGCACCTTGCCGGCACTGCGCAACCTGTTCGCCTTCGGCCAGCCCGATGCCAGCCGGCCGCAGCATCTGCTGGCGCTGGCGCGCGCGGCCGGCTACAAGGTCTGGTGGATGAGCAACCACGACGACATCGCCATCGAGCAGCAGCACGCCCGGCTGGCCGACGTGGTCGATTTCGTCAACCGCACGCCCGGGCGCGCCAGCGCTTCGCTCGACGGCGAACTGCTCGACTGCGTCCAGGAGGCGCTGGAAGACCCGGCCCGGCGCAAGCTCATCGTGGTCCACCTGCTGGGCGCGCATCCGCACTACCGGCTGCGCTTTCCCGAAGGGCAGAACCCCTTCGACGACGAAGTCGATGCCGTGGAGGCGCAGATGCAGGACCAGGGCCGCGCGGCCTGGGTGCGGCGCTTCAGGCAGGACTACGATGCGGCCTTGCTCTATCACGACTTCGTGGTTTCCGAGACGCTGCAGCTCACCCAGGCCGTCGGCCAAGGCGAGGGCTACCGCGCCTGGATGTACCTGTCCGACCATGGGCAGGAGGTCGGCCACGTCAGCGACCGCGCCGGCCACAGCCCCCATACCGAATCGGGCTACCGCATTCCTGCCCTGGTGTGGCGCAGCGAGGCGCTCGGCCCCCTGGCCGCGCAGGCGGCGGCGCAGCAGCCTTTCCGGGCGGACTGGGCCGGCTGGACGGTGGCCGACCTGCTGCACCTGCGCTGGAGCGGCCGCCAGACCGGCCGGAACGTGCTGGCGCCGGAATACCGCTGGGAGGCGCCCGTGCTGCCGGCCAGGGTCAAGTCCTACGTGGATTAGGCCAATCGCCGCGCGGGGCCGTTCATGCACACTTCATCTGCCTTGGCCAGCATGGATGCCGCATGAATCTTGTCGACACCTCGCTCTTCGCGCTCATCAATGCGGGCGCTGGCACGCCCATGTGGCGGATCCAAATTGCCACCCTGATCACCAACTACCTGCCCGCCGCCATGGTGCTGATGCTGGCGGTGCTGGCGCTCTTCAAGCCCGAGCAACGGCGCGTGCTCTGGGCAGCGCTGATCAGCCTGCTGGCGGCCTGGGCAATGGTGAGCCTGTTCCGCTACTGGGTGCCGATGCCGCGCCCCGCCGCGCTGGAGCTGGGCCACCAGTGGCTCAAGCATGGGCTGCGCGGGAGCTTCCCCAGCATGCATTCCACCGGCTCCTTCGCCGTCGCGGTCTCGCTTTGCCTGCAGCGGCGCGACCGCTGGGCGCTGCTGTTCGTGCTGGCGGCCTGCGCCGTGGCCTGGAGCCGCGTGTACCTGGGGCTGCACTTTCCGTCCGACGTGGTCGCCGGCGCCCTGTTCGGCAGCCTGGTCGCGTTCTGCGTGCAGCGGCTGCTTTTCAAGCGCCGCCCCCCTTCGGGCGACGCGCAGCAGCAGGCGCTGCCCTAGCGGCGCAGCCTGGCAGGCGCCATCCGGGCCTGCGGGCCCTCAGGCCTTCTTTTCGCGCGGCAGGCGGCCCAGCAGGTAGAACTCGTCGTTGGGCTGCATGCCCGCAAAGCTCGCCATGCGGTTGGACAGCCCGAAGAAGGCCGTGATGGCGGCGATGTCCCAGATGTCCTCGTCCGAAAAGCCGTTGGCGTGCAGCGGCGGGAAGTCGGTGGCGTCGACCTCGTGCGAGCGCTCGCACACCTTCATGGCGAATTCGAGCATGGCCTTCTGGCGCATGGAGATGTCGGCCTTGCGCCAGTTCACCGTCACCTGGTCGGCCACCTGCGGCTTCTTCTCGTAGATGCGCAGCAGCGAGCCGTGGGCCACCACGCAGTACAGGCACTTGTTGGCCGCGCTGGTGGCCGTGACGATCATCTCGCGCTCGCCCTTGGTGAGCGAGCCGTCCTCCTTGAGCATGAGCGCGTCGTGGTAGGCGAAGAAGGCGCGCCATTCGGCCGGCCGGCGCGCCAGGGCGAGGAAGACGTTGGGCACGAAGCCGGCCTTTTCCTGCACCTGCAGGATCTTCTCGCGAATGTCTTCGGGCAGGTCGGCCAGCTCGGGCAGGGGGTATCGGGTGTCGGTGGCAGGTGTCATGAAGAGGGCTCCTTGTTGCTGTCGTCGGGCAGTGGCGCGGCCGGTGCCGGCGCCAGGGCCGCGTTGTCGCTCTCGTCCTTCAGGGCCACGCCGCTGAAGCCGCGCGCGAGCGATTCGCGCATCAGCCAGGCCAGGCGCGCCGCCGCCGCCGTGGGCGCCAGGCCTTCGGCGCGCACGTTGGAAATGCAGTTGCGCTGCGCATCGGTGCGCCCGCGCCGTGGATCGAAGGTGAGGTAGATCCCCAGGCTGTCGGGCGAGCTCAGGCCGGGGCGCTCGCCGATCAGCATGACCGACAGCCGGGCGCCCAGCCTCTCGCCGATGTCGTCGGCCAGTGCCACCCGGGCCTGGCTGGCGATCGCCAGCGGACCGAAGCGCAGGCCGGGCGGCAGCAAGGGGCCCAGCGCAGCAAGCAGCGGCGCCGCATGCCGCTCGATGGCCAGTGCCGAGAGGCCGTCGCCCACCACGATGCAGACGTCACAGCCGCCGGGCACGGGCCGCAGCCGCGTTGCGTCGTCTTCATCGAGCACGCGGCCCAGGTCGGGGCGGCGCAGGTAGGTGGTGCGATCCGGCGCGCGGCTTTTCACGCGCTGCGGGTTCCAGCCCTGGGCCGCCAGGGCGTCTTCGAGGGCATCGAGGTCGGGCCGCGCGTGGATGGCGTCGCGCGCGCTCGCATGCGCCCAGCCGAAGCGCAGCAACTCGGCCGTGGGCGCCGCGTCGCCGACGCGGCCCAGGCCGATGCGTGCCGGTGTGCTGCGGCGCCAGGGCGTCCAGGCATCGTCGGCGGCAACGGGGCTTGTCTTGTCGTTCATGGCGCGAGTGCGGACAGCATGTTCATGCCGGCCAGGCGCGGCGTGGCGCCGGCATCGAGCAGCTGCCCGGCAGCGTCGGCAATCTGCATGCGGCCGAGCCAGTCTTCGAACTCGGGCGCGCGCTTGAGGCCCAGCGTGCGGCGCAGGAACAGCGCGTCGTGGAAGGAGGTGCTCTGGTAGTTCAGCATGACGTCGTCCGCACCCGGCACCCCCATCAGGAAATTCAGGCCCGCGCTGCCCAGCAGCACCAGCAGGTTGTCCATGTCGTCCTGGTCGGCCTCGGCATGGTTGGTGTAGCAGATGTCGCAGCCCATGGGCAGGCCCAGCAGCTTGCCGCAGAAGTGGTCTTCGAGGCCCGCGCGGATGATCTGCTTGCCGTCGAACAGGTACTCCGGCCCGATGAAGCCCACCACCGTGTTCACCAGCAGCGGCCGGTAGCGGCGGGCCAGGCCGTAGGCGCGCGCCTCGCAGGTCTGCTGGTCCACGCCGTGGTTGGCGTTGGCCGACAGGGCGCTGCCCTGGCCGGTCTCGAAATACATGAGGTTGTTGCCGACCGTGCCGCGCGAGAGCGACCGGGCGGCGTCGTGCGCCTCGCCCAGCAACTCGGGCGTGATGCCGAAGGCGCGGTTGGCGTCCTCGGTGCCGCCGATGGATTGGAACACCAGGTCCACCGGTGCGCGTTGCTCGACGAGCCGCAGCGTGTTGGTCACGTGCGTGAGCACGCACGACTGCGTGGGAATGTCGAAGCGCTCGATGACTTCGCCCAGCATGTGCGTGAGCCGCGCGAGCGCCTGCAGGTTGTCGCTGACCGGGTTCACGCCGATCACCGCGTCGCCGGCGCCCATGAGCAGCCCGTCCAGCGTCGATGCCGCGATGCCGCGCAGGTCGTCGGTCGGGTGGTTGGGTTGCAGGCGTACCGCGATGCGCCCGGGCAGGCCCAGCGTGTTGCGAAAGCGCGTGACCACGCTGCACTTGCGCGCCACCGCGATCAGGTCCTGGTTGCGCATGAGCTTGGAGACGGCCGCCGCCATCTCGGGCGTGAGGCCGGGCGCGAGCGCGCGCAGCACCTCGGTGGTGGCGGCGTCCGACAGGAGCCAGTCGCGAAAGCCGCCCACGGTGAGCGAAGCCACCGGCGCAAAGGCGGCGGCATCGTGCGTGTCGATGATCAGGCGCGTGATGTTGTCGCGCTCGTACGGCACCAGCGCCTCGGACAGGAAGCGGGCCAGCGGAACCTCGGCCAGCGCGTAGCGCGCGGCCATGCGCTGCTGGGCGCTGCGGGCCGCCACCCCGGCCAGCTCGTCGCCCGAGCGGGGCGGGCTGGCCATGGCCATGACCTGGCGCAGGTCGTCGAACTCGAAGCTCTGCGAAGCAACGCGGGCTGTGTAGCGCATCGGTCAATAATGACCTGCTTTCCCACCAACACCAAAGGACCCTTCGTGAGATCCCTACTGATTGCCGCTGTCATTGCCGGTGCATTGGCGCCCGCTGCCTGGGCGCAAGGCTCGGCGCCGGTCACTTCCAAGAGCGGCCTGGTCTACCAGTCGCTCAAGGACGGCACCGGTGCGCAGCCCACCGCGGACGACACCGTTCGCGTGCACTACCGCGGCACCCTGACCAACGGCAAGGAGTTCGACAGCTCCTACGCGCGCGGCGAGCCGGCCGAGTTTCCGCTCAAGCGCGTGATTCCCTGCTGGACCGAGGGCGTGGCCATGATGAAGGTCGGCGGCAAGGCCAAGCTGACCTGCCCGCCCGGCATCGCCTACGGCAAGGCAGGCGCGGCCGGCGTGATTCCGCCGGATTCGACGCTCAACTTCGAGGTGGAACTGCTGGCCATCAAGGGCCGCTGACCGGCAGCCCGCCCGGCCGGGGTCAGGCCGCCAGCAGGCGGACCTTGACCGGCAGCGGTTCGATGGCGGCGTTCAGGGCCTCGCGCACGGATGCGGCGCGGGCCTGCAGCGCCGCATCGTCCACCCGCACGGCGATGCCCTCGGCCTCGCTGGCGCTGACCGTGGGCGCCAGCTCGGCAGGCAATGCCAGGCGCGCAGCCACCTGGTCCACCAGCGACTGCACCACCGCCCGCGCCGCCAGCAGGCGCAGCTCGGGCTTGTAGACCTTGCCGACGTTGGTCATGGGGATCTTGTCCAGGATCACCACCGACTTGGGCCGCGCCGGCGCCTCGTCCACGCCCTTGGCGGCGAAGTCCATCAGCTCGGCTTCGGTGGCCGCCGCACCCGGCAGCAGGCTCACGTAGGCCACGGGCAGTTCGCCGGCGTACGCATCGGGCGCGCCCACCGCGGCGCAGATCTGGACCGAGGGATGGGCCGAGAGCGCATCCTCGATGGTCTTGGGGTCGATGTTGTGGCCGCTGCGGATGATCAGGTCCTTGGCACGGCCGCTGAGGTTCAGCCGTTCGCCGGCATCGATGAAGCCCAGGTCGCCGGTGACGAGCCACCCATCCTCGGTGATGGCGCCTTCGTTGTCCTTGGCGTTCAGGTAGCCCGAGAAGAGATTGGGCGACTTGAACAGCACCATGCCCGGCTCGCCGCGCGGCAGCTCGCGCTGCGTGGGCTTGCCGTCGGCATCGATGGCCACGATGCGCACCTGCGAGTAGGGCAGGCGAAACCCCACGCAGCCCGCGGGCCCGTTCACGCCGGGCGGCGTTACCGTGGAGATGCCCGCCATCTCGGTCATGCCCAGGCTTTCGTGAACATGCAGCCCGAACAGGCGCTCGAAGCGCGCCGCCAGCTCGGGCGAGAGCACCGCCGCGCCGGTGCGGCAGTACTTCACCGACGAGATGTCGGCACCATCCAGCGGCACCGTGGCCAGGGCCGCAAGCACCGTGGGCACGGCCGAGACGGAGGTGGCGCGATACGCCTGCACCAGCCGCCAGTAGTTGGCCAGCACCTCGCGGTTGCGCATCAGCGAGGGCGTGGGAATCACCATCTCGGCGCCGGCCGACAGCAGCGTGAGAGAGGCCGGCAGCACGCCGGCCACATGGAAGAGCGGGTAGCCGTTGATGCTGATGTCGCCGGCGCCCATGCCCTGCAGCTGCACGCAGGCCCAGGCGGTGAACACCTGCGCGCCGTGGCTGTGGCGTGCCAGCTTGGGCGCGCCGGTGGTGCCGCCGGTGTGGAAGTAGGCGGCAATGTCGCCGGGCTGGATGCGGCGGCCGCTTGCCAGGCGGTCGTCCGCCTCGCGGCCGCGCTCCGTGTTGAAGTCGAGCACGCCATGCGGCAGCGCGGGCGCTTCGCGTTCATCGTGCGGCGCCACGCGCAGCACATGGGTGAGCGTGGGCACCTGCTCGCGGATGCGCATCGCCTTGGACCACATGTCCGACTCGGCGTCGGAGCCGTAGGCGATGAGCACCTTCGCGCCGGCCGTTCGCATGAGCGACTCCAGCTTCTCCTCGGTCAGCAGCGGATTGAGCGGCTGCACGATGGCCGCCGCCTCGCCGCCCCACAGTGCCAGGTGGTATTCGAGACAGCCCGGCAGCAGCACGGCCACCGCGTCGGTCGGCGCCACGCCCAGACGATGCAGCAGGTTGGCGGTCTGGTGGATGCCCTGCAGCAGCTTCGCGTAGCTCCATCGGATGGGCGGGTCTTCCGGCTTGCCGCTGCGCAGGAAGGTCAGCGCCGTCTTGTCGCCGACGGCATGCGCGGAGTTGCGGAAGATCTCGTAGGTGCTGGCCACCGGCAGGGCCTGCGCGAGCGGCACCTGCTCCAGCCGGCGCACATCCTCGATGGTGCGGATCGGCGGGCTCGCGCAGAAGGGCGGCGAGACCTGTGGCCAGGCGGACGGCGCAAGCGATGACGGCGAACGGGCATCGGGCATGGGGCTCTTTCACGCAGCGTGCGGGCTGCAGGTCAACGACTGTAGCCGCGGCTGGCGGCTCTCGAAGGCCTCCGGCTGCGGCGCAAAAAGGCGAACGCCCGCCTCAATCGAGCGTGGCGCCGGTGTCCTTCACCGCGCGTTGCCACACCGGCAACTCGCGGGCATAGAGGGCGGCGAATTGCTCCGGCCCGTAGGCCGTCGGCTCGTTGCCCAGCAGCGCCAGCATGCGCGAGCGCACCTCGGGCTGCTCGCAGGCCTTGCGGATCTCGTCGGCCAGCTTGTCGATCACCGCCTTGGGCGTTGCGGCCGGCGCGGCGACGCCGGCCCAGCCGGTGATGCGGAAGATGTCGTCCTTCCAGCCCTGCTCGACAAAGGTGGGCACGGCGGGCAGCGCGCCGCTGCGCTTTTCGCCGGTCACGCCGATGATGCGCACCTTGCCGGTGTCGGCGAAGGTCTTGGCTTGCAGCATGCTCGCGAAGGCCATGGGAATCTGGCCGCCCACCAGGTCCTGCAGCATGGGCGCCTCGCCCTTGTAGGCGACGTGCGTCATGTCCGCGTCGAACTTCTTGCTCATCTCGGCCAGCGACAGGTGGCCGGCCGAGCCCACGCCCCACGAGCCGTAGGACAGCTTGCCCTTGTTGGCGCGGATGTAGCGGCCCAGTTCGTCCGCGTTGGCCGCGGGAACGCTCGGGTTCACCAGCAGCGCGATGGGCGCATTGACCACGTGGCTCACCAGCGCCAGGTCCTTCTGCGGCTGGTAGGGCAGCTTCTTGTAGAGGAACTGGTTGATGAGCAGCGAGGTGCTCAGCGAGAAAGCCAGCGTGTGCCCGTCGGCCGGTGCCCTGGCCACGAAATCGGTCCCCAGGATGCCCGAGGCGCCCGGCCGGTTGTCCACCAGCACCGGCTGGCCCAGCTGCAGCCGCAACCTGTCGGCAATGAGCCGCGCGGCCCCGTCGGTGGCACCGCCGGCCGGGAAGGGCACCACCAGCTGGATCGGCTTGGAGGGAAAGCCCGCCGCGCTGCCTTGCGCATGCGCGGCGCGCGGGCCCAGGCCAACGGTGGCGGTGGCCAGGCCAAGGCCGAGACCGATGAATTCGCGGCGGCGGAAAGGTGCTGAATGCAAGCTGTGTCTCCTGAGCGGTGTTGTGCGTGACGGCAATCCGGATTCTTGGGCGGCGCATCGTTCTTGACAATCAGAAAGCCGGTTGACAGACTGTCAAAGAAATTTTGACGACGACAACAACAAGGCTTGCATGGACCCCGGCGCACTCGCATTGCTGGTCGACATCATCGATGCCGGCAATCTCAGCGAGGCCGCGCGCCGGCTGAAGATGACGCGGGCCAACGTGAGCTACCACCTGAGCCAGCTGGAGCGCGCCGTCGGTCTGCAACTGGTGCGCCGCACCACGCGGCGGCTGGAGCCCACCGATGCCGGCCTGCGGCTGTACCAGCACGGCCTGGGCATCCAGAACGAGATGCAGGCCGCGCGCGAATCGATTACCGCGCTGGGCCAGAGCCTGCAGGGCCGGGTACGGCTGAACGTGCCCAGCGGCTTCGGCCAGACGGTCATGGCGCCGTGGCTCATCGAGTTCAAGCTGCAGTACCCCGGCATCGTGCTGGACGTGATGTTCGAGAACCGCGTGGAAGACCTGCTCAGCGACGAAGTGGACATCGCCATCCGCATCATGTCGGAGCCGCCGCCCCAGCTGGTGGCCCGCGAGATGGGGCCGGTGCGCTACGTGGCCTGCGCTTCGCGCGGCTATGCGCAGGCCAAGGGTCTGCCGGCGCAGGTGGACGACCTGCGCGGCGTCCCCGTCGTCACCTCGAACGTGGTGGGGCGGCAGCTGCGCATCTCGGCCTATCGCGAGGACCAGCGCCATGTGCTCACGCTGGAGCCCACGCTGGTCTCGGAGAACTTCGTCTTCCTTCGTCACGCGGTGCTGGCCGGCATCGGGGTGGGCATCCTGCCCGACTACGTGGTGCAAGACGACGTGCAGCGCGGCGAAGTGCTCACGGCCCTGGACGACTGGCACCTGCGCATCTTCGGCGACCGCATGTTCATGCTCTACATGCCCAACCGGCACCACACGCGGGCGACGGCGACGTTCATCGACTATGTGCTGGCGCGAGCGAGGGCGGCGCTTGTTGTCGCTGCGACGATGGCAAGCTAGTCGGCGCCGCCTGAATGATCGAGCCTCGGCGGTCGTGGATGCAGGCGGGCCATTGAGACGGCGTCTACGAATTGCCCGTCGCGCAGCGCATACGCCTGGTGTCGGCCTTCTTCAACGAAGCCGCTGTGCGTATAGAGCGAAATGGCCCGCTGGTTGTCCGCGTAGACCCACAACTCGATTCGAAGAACGGCACCCCAATCGTCGGCCCATGCGAGCAGTCGCTTCATCAGAATGCGCCCGAGCCCTTGTCCCTGGTGTGACGCAGCCACGGCGATCCCAAGGCCGCGAACGTGCTGGCGGCGTGGGGATGTCTGCGTCTTGTGCAATCCGGCGTGCGCGACGATCCGGCCGTCATCGATGGCCACCAGCCGGCAGATCTGCTGATCCGTTGCGCGCAAGGACTCCAGCCGAGACGCCACCGGCGCGTCCGGCATCTGCAGCAGCTGTTCGAAAACGCCGCGGCTGCCGAGCAATTCAGAAATACCTTCGGAGTCCGCAGGTTCCGCGCTGCGAACGACGATTGCGTTGTCTGTCATTTACGACCTCCCTTTTGGGAGATCGTAGCCGGCCAGAGCGTGGGTTCACCCCGCAATCAGCTTCTGCACCAGCTCCGCGGTCGTCGCCGCCGCGTACTTGCGCATGAGCCGTGCCCGGTGGATCTCCACCGTGCGGTGGCTGATGGCCAGCGCCTTGCCGATCTCCTTGCTGGTCAGCCCGCGCATCACCTGCGCCGCCACCTCGCGCTCGCGCGGCGTGAGCTGGTCCTTCTTGCCGGAGGCGGTGCGGCGCGTGCCCAGGTCCTCGAAGGTCCAGATGCCGGCTTCGTGCGGCTCGGCGCGATTGAGGGCGCGGCCGTTGACATGGCACCAGAACGATTCGCCCGCATGCGCGCCGCCCACGCGCTTCATCATGCGGTTGTCGGCGTAGTGGCCGCTGGCGTTGAGGATGGGCTCCATGCGCTTGCCGATGCGCTCGAACTCGGCCACGCTCGGGTAGAGCACGCTGAACGACTGGCCCACCAGCGACTGCGCCGGCGCGCCAAACATCTCGCACACTTGCTCATTGCATGCGACGATGGTGCGGTTGCGCGAGACCACCATGCCGACGGGTGCATGTTCGAACGCCAGCCTGTAATCGATCTCGTGCAGCATCGGGTTTCACCATTACGAATTACTACGTATGTGAATACGTAGTATCGTTCAATCTTCCCAAGATTCCCTCACCCACATAGAGGAGCAGCGCGTGAACAAGCTTTACCCCTCCGCCGACGCGGCGCTCAAGGGCGTGGTGGCCGATGGCCAGACGCTCGCCGTCGGCGGCTTCGGCCTTTGCGGCATCCCCGAGTCGCTCATCGAGGCGCTCAAGGACAGCGGCGTCAAGAACCTGACCTGCATCTCCAACAACGCCGGCG
>JAFECZ010000819.1 GCA_018241905.1 Pseudomonadota bacterium | reverse complement strand
ACACACGCTCCGCGCGGAACGCCCGCCCGGACGCGGCGCGGGGACGGCGGGCCTCTGCATGTGTGCAGCGGCTGCTGAACGGGGTCTTGTAGGGGCCATCATGTCCTGATTTCAGGGGTCAGCATAGAGCGGGCCAGCGGGATCGCAAGCGGGTCAACCCTCGAAAATGAGCCCTATAGATTGTAGCCCTATAGGTGTCCATGCGATGTCATCTTGGACTTGTCCCAAGTCCATTGATGATTCCGAAGAACTCATTTCCAACTGCTCTCCGATCCCTCCGAAAATCCCGCGGCCTGAGCCAGGAAGCATTTTCGGACGTATCGAGCCGCACGTACATGAGTTCGCTCGAACGGGGCCTCAAGAATCCGACGCTCAGCAAGGTGGACGAGCTGTGCGAGGTCATGCAGGTGCATCCGCTGACCTTGCTGGCCTTGGCCTATGGGCTCGACGCCAAAGGCGCGGACAAGCTGCTCACGCGTGTGCAGCGCGAGTTGGCCGCCATGCAGGACGGCCAGGACGCCTGATCCGGGAAACAGCAGCGGGGCGCCGGCGGCGACACCCGCCGGCCTGCTACGTCACGATCCGCCCGGCCAAGCGCGCTTCGCGCGCGTAGGCGCTCAGCCGCTTCTCGGCACGGAAGTGCATATCGCGCTCGACCGGCAGGCCCAGTTGGCCGCGCACGGCCGCCAGCGCTGCGAGGCTGATCCGCCCCAGCTCAGGGCACCCCAGGCCCAGGTCGCACAGCCCGTACTATCTACGTGATGCGCCGCGTTATGTCCAGAACATGCGCGGAACTCACAGCGCAGGTCATTTCCGACGTCGTTCTTGTGCTCTAAGTTTGCGCCGATTCGTCCACAGATAGGAATCTCAGAATGTCCGTAGCGATCCCAACGGTCTGGTGGCATGACGACGACGCTCGTCTAGCCCTGTTGAACTCGGTGAGCCGGCAACTGGCGCAGTATGAAATCGCAGATCCGGGCTCGATGCCGAATCTGCGCAACGATCCGACGTTGTTCGTAGCGACAGATTTCGGCGGAGAACATCGCGAAGCGACATACGAGACTACCGGTGTCTTGCTTGCCGGCAGTGAGTCCGTTTGGAATTGGCTGCCATTGCAGAAGGCGCTTCGCGTCGAACTCCTGTCGGACGGGCGCCGCATTTCATATAAGGGGCTCAACGACCGCCAAAAGCAGCGCGCTCTTCCCGCTTTTCTAAGCTCGGCAAACCTTCTGAACGGACTTCTACTGCTGGTCATTGTTGACAAGCGGCTTGGCAGCATGTTTTCGAACTCAGGGCGCCTCTCCCGTGAGTCCCTCGACTACCCTCGCCTGGACTTGTGGCCGCTTCAACGCATCGAACGCGTACTTCGCGCCACTTCGTTGGTCAGTTTGCTCATGCGCGGATTGAGCCGACAGGGCCAAGACCTAACGTGGTTCCTCGACGA
>JAFECZ010000818.1 GCA_018241905.1 Pseudomonadota bacterium | reverse complement strand
TTTTGTTGCCGGCTGCGGTACACGGAACTCGCTTCATCATCGAGCGGTACCTCCAGGACGGCAACATTGAACTGGACCCGATGATCAGGATGGACAGCGTTTCCCTGATGCGAACCATGATCTCGCAAGGATTGGGCTGCGCAATTCTTCCAACCATGGCCTGCTCCTCTCAACTCGCATCAGGTGAATTTGTCGCGAAGGCATTGAAACCGGCGCTTAGCCGAACTCTCTACCTGGCAAGGCTCAGGGAGCGAAACCAGACGCTTGAAGCGCGAGCAATGGAAGACGAAATCATCTCTGTCGTCGAAGCTGACTCCAATGATCAATGGACGTCGAAGGACGATTAGGTGGAGTGGGGCCCCCCACCCCGCCATCACCACTCTCAGAGGCGGTCAGAACCCCACATTGCTACGACCTTTGAGTTTCAACATCGTGCGAACGTCACTCGGTGTCGCGACGTCGATTCCCAACTCGTCGAGTAGACGCTTGATCTTTCGAACCTGCTGCTCATTCGACTCGGCAAGCGTGCGCCGGGCGATAAACAGACTGTCTTCGAGTCCGACGCGGACGCTCCCGCCCATCGTGGCGCTCTGAGTTGCGAACGGAATCTGGTGGCGCCCGGCAGCCATGACAGAAAAGACGTAGTCACTCCCGAACAGTTTGTCCGCGGTGTCTTTCATGTGCGTGAGGTGCGCGGCGTCAGCGCCGATACCACCTCGCACTCCGAAGATCATCTGAACAAAGAAGGGCGGCTTTGCAATCTGCCTCTCCGCAAAATCGGCCAGTGCATACAGGTGACCGACGTCATAGCATTCAAACTCGAACCGGGCGCCATGCTCGTGGCCGAGCAGACGAATGATCCGTTCGATGTCCCTGAAAGTGTTTCGGAAAATCACGTCGTCGCTGCCTTCGACGTAGTCCTTTTCCCAAGCATGCTTCCATTTATCGTACTTTTGCGCCATCTGGGAGAACACGAAGTTCATCGATCCCAGATTGAGCGAGCACAACTCGGGTTTCACTCGCAACGGCGCCGCCAGACGATCTTCAAGCGTCATTCGCGTGCTTCCCCCCGTCGTGATGTTCAGCACGGCGTCACATTGCGCGTGAATTTCGGGAAGAAACTGCATGAACACATCTGGGTTCGGCGTTGGCCGCCCGTCGACGGGGTCTCGCGCGTGAAGGTGAATTACCGCAGCGCCTGCGGCGGCTGCGCCAAGGCTCGAAGCCACAATCTGCGACGGGGTGACAGGCAACGCCTCGGACATGGATGGTGTGTGCACCGCCCCCGTAATGGCGCACGTGATGATGGCTTTGGGTCTTGCGATCGTACTCATGATTGAAAGACTCGTTCAAGTTGATCCAGCATGTAGTCGTCAGTGGGATCACGCCTGAGAGGCGTCACAGAGATTGCCTGCTTTCGCACTGCGGCCAGATCCGTCCCCGGC
>JAFECZ010000817.1 GCA_018241905.1 Pseudomonadota bacterium | reverse complement strand
GGATGTCGATGCCGGTCTGGCTGTGCGCCAGCTCCGCCACGATGCGCGCCAGCAGCGGCAGGCCCAGCCCGTACAGCTTGTGCGCCAGGCGATGGTGGATGAGCGCCAGCACGCCCGGATAGCACAGCAGCACCTCGTCCACGCTCTGCGCTGCCGGGTCGCCCTGGTAGGCGGCCAGCACGTCGCTGTCGAGCAGTTGCCGAATCGCCGGGAGTTCGGCCGCGAAGGCGCGGATGGCAGCCGTGGCCTGCGCATCAACTTCGGGGGCCGACTGGCCGGCATGGCGCACCTGGTAGGCCATCTCGAGCCGGGCCTGCTTCTCCAGGCAGTGCAGCGCGGAATTGAGGGTGTGGCCCACATAGAAATCCTCGCTCTCGTGGCGCAGGTCGGGCGGCCCCAGGCGCATGGGAAACAGTGCGCCCTTGAGCTGCTCGATGGTCTGCGCCAGCTGTTCGCGCGAAGGCAGTTCGCGGCTGCCCGGCTCGCGCGGGCGCTTTTGCGAGTCGCGCCAGCCGCTGCGCACCGCGCGCAGCGATTTCACGATATCGCCCACATCGAATTGAGACATTCCATCCTCTCTGTGCTCGGGCGCGTCGGCAGCGCCCACGAGCGGATGGTAGGCCCGATTTGTCGCGGGCGCCGCGAACAGGCGCCAGCGCAGCCTCAAAGCTTGGCGATGGACACCTCGGTCGCCTTGACCAGCGCCACCACCTCCGAGCCGATGCGCAGCTGCAGCTCGTCGATGGAACGGGTGGTGATGACGGAGGTGACGATGCCGAAGGGCGTCTCCACGTCGACCTCGGAGAGCACGTCGCCGCGGATGATCTCGCGCACGCGGCCCTTGAATTGGTTGCGCACGTTGATGGCTTGAATGGACATGTCGAAGCTTCCTTTACTTGAGTGAATGAGTGAATGAGTGAGTGGATGAATGAAGTGGGAAAAGGCTCAGACCGCCCAGCGCAGCGCGTGCGCCGCCGGGCCCAGCCATGAGGTGTCGCCCTGCGGCGGCGCATCGGCAACGCCGGGCTTTTGCAGCACCCGGTCCAGGATCTTTTTTTCCAGCGCGGCGAACGCAGCGTCGCCCTGCGAGCGCGGCCGAGCCAGGGTGATGGACTCGTCCAGCGCAATGCGTCCGTCCTCGATCAGGATCACCCGGTCGGCCAGCGCCACGGCTTCCTGCACGTCGTGCGTGACCAGCAGGGCCGTGAAGCGATGGCGCTGCCACAGCGATTCGATCAGCCGATGCATCTCGATGCGGGTGAGCGCATCCAGCGCGCCCAGCGGCTCGTCCAGCAGCAGCATGCGCGGCTGGTGCACCAAGGCCCGTGCCAGGGCCACGCGCTGGCGCTGGCCGCCCGACAGGCGTGCCGGCCACTCGCCTTCGCGCTCGGCCAGGCCGACCTGCGCCAGCACTTGCTCGCCGCGCGCCCTCGCCTCGTGCGGCAGGCCCAGCG
>JAFECZ010000816.1 GCA_018241905.1 Pseudomonadota bacterium | reverse complement strand
TCATCGCTTGCTCCTGTTGGTTGGGTGCCGCGCGATTCGCGGCGCCATGGAAGCAAATCTAATCAAGCTGCAGCGCAGCGGGGAGTAACAAGATCGTCGTGAATTCGGCGAGCGGCGGCGCCAGCCACCGGCGCGCCCTCGCCTGCCCGATGGAGCGCACGCGGCCATCGGCCTCCAGTTCCGCCAGCGCGCGCTGCACCGTTCGCTGGCTGGCGCCCAGCGCCTGCGCCAGGGCCGAGGTGGACCAGGCCGCGCCGTCCGACAGCAGCGCCACCAGCGCCCCCTGCTCGCCGTCGATGGGCGGCGCCAGCAGCGCGACCTGCCGCGCATGCCGCGGCTTGAGAACGAAGCCGCGTGCGGTGGCGTCGACGTCCGCCATCGGCGCCGCCAGTGCGCGCAGCCGACCCATCTCCACGCGCAGACGCGCGCGATGCGTTTCGTCGGGGCGGCGGGTGCGGAAGGCGCTGGCGATCAGGTCCTCCCGCGCCACGTCATCGGGCCACGCCGCGGCCAGTTCCCGCGCCAGCGTGAACAGCACCGGACGGCGCGCGAGCGGCACCCATTCGCCGCCGCTGCGCAAACCGTGGCGGCAGGCGTCGACCACCAGTGCATCGGATGCGAGCAGCGCCTGCACTTCATCGAGCCGCAGGACCTGCTCGCCGTCCTTGTCCAGCCTGTGCGCCGCGGGCCGGTCGAAGGCTGCGCAGGCATCCGCCACCTCCGCCAGCAGCGAAGGCACCTGCGCGCGATTGGCGGCCTGGCGTGCGCGCTGCAATGCGGTGCGCGCGGCTTGCGTCTGCAGCAGGCGCAACGCGAGTTCGGCGGCGCTGAGTTCGGCGACGGCCGCCAGCACCGGCGGCAGGCCTTGCGACTCCAGGCCGCCCAGCAGTGAGGCCGCCTCGTCCAGCCGCCCCAGCAGCAGCGAGCGGCGCGCGGCGATCAGCCGCGCCTGCACGGCGTTGACCCTGTCGCCGCCCGCCTGCAGCGTGGCCGACGCCGACACCAGGGCGCGCGGCGATCCGCCCAGGTCGCGCATGGCCAGCGCCACCTCCGCCTCGGCCACCACGCAGCGCGCGCGCGACAGTTGCTCGTGCGAGCCGAATCCGCGTGCGGCCTTGCGCAGCAGTTCGCGGGCACGCACGTGCTCGCCCAGCTGCGCCATGGCAATGCCGCGCAGCGCCAGCGCCGGCGGGTCTTCGCGCAAGGCCACGCGCTTCAGCGCACCCAGCGCATCGCCTGCGGCCAGGGCGCGGGCGGAGGCGGCGATGAGCGAATCCATGGCGGCCCGACCCGATCAGCGCTCGGTGAACAGCTCGCCGATGAGCTGGCGCAGCCAGCGGTTGGCCGGGTCGTCCTCGAAGCGCCGGCTCCAGTGCAGCGACACGTCGAAGTCGCGCAGCGGAAAAGCCGGCTCGACGATGCCGTAGCCGCCCTCCTGCGCAAACCCGCGCGCGATGTT
>JAFECZ010000815.1 GCA_018241905.1 Pseudomonadota bacterium | reverse complement strand
AGATCGGCCGCGGCACCAGCACCTTCGACGGGCTGGCCCTGGCGGCCGGCATCGCGGCCTACCTGCACGACCGCTCGCGCGCCTTCACGCTCTTTGCCACGCACTACTTCGAACTCACGGAGTTCCCGGCCGACCACCGCCAGGCGGTGAACATGCACGTGAGCGCCACCGAGGCCGGGCGCGACATCGTCTTCCTGCACGAGATGCAGGCCGGCCCCGCCAGCCGCAGCTACGGCATCCAGGTGGCGCGCCTGGCCGGCATGCCCGCAGCGGTGGTGAACCATGCGCAAAAGGCGCTGGGCGCGCTGGAGGCGCAGCAAAGCGAATCGCGGGCGCAGGTCGACCTGTTCGCGCCGCCGCCGGCAGAGCAAGCCGCCGCCCCCAGCGCCGTAGAATCGGCTCTGGCCGCGCTCGACCCCGATGCGATGAGCCCCAGGGAGGCGTTGGACGCGCTCTACGCCTTGCAGAAGTTGCGCCGACGCGAGCAGCAGCCACAGTGAAACCGGCAAACAACCCACTCCAACAACAGTCGACCAGCCCCATGACGTACTGCGTAGGCATCAAACTCAACGCCGGCCTGGTGTTCCTGTCGGATTCGCGCACCAATGCGGGCGTGGACCACATCAGCACCTTCCGCAAGATGATCGTCTACGAGCAGCCGGGCGACCGATTCATGGTGCTGCTGTCGGCGGGCAACCTGAGCATCTCGCAGTCGGTGCGCGAGATCCTGCAGATCGAGGAATTGCGCGAGACCGAGGACAGCCCGCCCATCACGATCTGGAACGCGCCCAGCATGTTCGATGCGGCGCGCGTGCTGGGCTCGGCGGTGCGCCACGTGTACGAGCGCGATGCGGCCTCGCTCAAGCAGGCGGGGCTGGAGTTCAACGTGTCCTTCATCTTCGGCGGGCAGGTCAAGGGCGAAGGCATGCGCCTGTTCCTGGTGTACTCGGCCGGCAACTTCATCGAGGCCACCACCGAGACGCCTTACTTCCAGGTAGGCGAATCGAAGTACGGCAAGCCGGTGCTCGACCGCGTGCTCACGCCCGACACGCCGCTGGACGAAGCGGCCAAGTGCGCGCTGGTGTCGATGGACTCGACCATGAAGTCCAACCTCTCGGTGGGCCTGCCGCTGGACCTGGTGGTGTACGAGGCCAACGCGCTGCAGACCGACCGCGTGATCTGCATCGACGCCGAGAACCCCTACTACCGCATGCTCCACAACAGCTGGGGCCAGAAGCTGCGCGAAGTGTTCGACAGCATCGAGGACCCGGTGTGGGACGGGGGTTTTACCCAGCATCCGCTGCGCATGCCGGCCACGCGGCACGGCGCACTGCGCAAGATCTCGACCCCCGACGAAAAATTGATCTAGAGGGGAACACGGCGCGCGGCGCCGTGTCCTTCTTTCATGCCTCCAATTGTTTTTTCCCACGGGAACAGCTTTCCCGCCAGCACCTATCGCGTGATGC
>JAFECZ010000814.1 GCA_018241905.1 Pseudomonadota bacterium | reverse complement strand
CCGATGCCGGCCGCGGCACGCTGGTGCGACGGCAGCTTGTGAAGCGGCTGCCACGCAAGATGGATGCTGCCACCGTGCTGGCGCGTGACGCCGGCCAGGGTGTTGATGAGCGTGGTCTTGCCGGTGCCGTTGCGGCCCAGCAGCGCCAGCGTCTGGCCCTCCGCCAGCTTCAGCGACACGTCGTGGATCACCACGGCCTCGCCATAGCCTGCGCTCAGCTGTTCGGTCTGCAGAAGTACGTGCTCAGCCATGTGCCACCTCGCCATGGCCCAGGTAGACCTCCTTGACCTTCGGGTCGCTGGCAATGCTGTCGGGGTCGCCTTCGGTGAGAAGCGTGCCGTTGACCAGCACCGTCATGCGGTCGGCAAAACTGAAAACCAGGTCCATGTCGTGTTCGATCAGCAGCACCGAGACATCGGCGGGCAAGGCCGCCACGGTCTGCAAAAGTTCCTCGCGCTCGCCGGCCGGCACGCCGGCCACCGGTTCGTCGAGCAGCAGCACCTTCGGCTCGCAAGCCAGCGCGATGGCGATCTCGAGCAGGCGGCGCTTGCCGTAGGCCAGGTGCCTGGTCTGCACCTGCGCCACGTCGGACAGGCGGAACTGCTCCAGCAATTGCGCCGCGCGCTCGGCCACGGCCTTGGAGTTGCCCAGCGGCTTCCACCATTGCCCCCCGAGGCCGCTGTGCTGCGACACCACCAGCGCCAGCGTTTCCAGCGGCGTCATCGAGTCGAACAGCTGGTTGATCTGGAAGGTGCGGACCAAGCCGCGCGCCACGCGCTGGTGTGGCGCCAGGCGGGTGATGTCTTCGCCGAGCAGTTCGATGCGGCCCTCGGTGGGCGTGAGCACGCCGGTCAGGATGTTGATGAGCGTCGTCTTGCCCGCACCGTTGGGGCCGATCAGCGCGTGGCGCGCACCGGGCCGCAGTTGCAGCGAGACGTTGTTCGTGGCGGTAATGCCACCGAAGCGCATCACCAGTCCACTGGCGGAAAGTACGGGAGCCACAGTACTCATGCCTTACCCCCCTTCTTGGCGGCAGGCGCAGCGCCGCCAAACCAGGTCCACGGCCGCAGCAGGCGTTCGCGCCCCACCAGAACCAGCAGCACCAGGATCAGGCCGATCCAGAACATCCAGTACTGCGGCGTGACGGTCGACAGCCAGTCCTGCAGCACCTTGAACACGATGGCGCCGGCCACGCCGCCGTAGAGCCATCCCACGCCGCCGATGACCAGCATCAGCATCACGTCGGCCGAGCGGTCGAAGGCCAGCACGTCCAGCGAGGCAAAACCGGTGGTCTGCGCCAGCAGCGCACCCGCTGCACCGGCGGCAGCCGCGGCAATGGTGTAGATCACTGCCAGCCGCGAGATCACCGGCACGCCGATGGCCATGGCGCGCAACCGGTTGTCGCGAATCGCCTTGAGCGTGGCGCCAAAGGGCGAATGCACGATTCGGCGCATGACCAGGAACAGCACG
>JAFECZ010000813.1 GCA_018241905.1 Pseudomonadota bacterium | reverse complement strand
CTCGACGCCGCTGTAGTGGTCGCACACGGGCAGCGCCACGGCGCCGGCCTGGGCACCCAGGAGCACCTGGCGCGGGTGATGGAATGCGGTCGGGTTGCTCATGCCTTGCGGGTGGCCACGATGAACAGGCGCGGAAAGGCCAGCAGGCGCTTGCCGTCGCTGCGCGCCGGATAGGCCGCGTCGATGCGGCGCTCGTACTCGGCCAGGTAGCTCTCGCGCAACTGCGGCGAGAGCGGATCGATGAAGGGACGCAGGCCCGTGCTGCGCACCCATTCGACAATGGCCTTGGCCGAGTCCATGGGATGCTGGTAGGCGGTGCGCCAGATGTCGATACTGCCCGCCAGCGGCGCCAGCAGGTCGTAGTAGCCCTGCAGGCCCAGCAGTTCGGTGCGCAGCTTGCTGTAGTCGCCAATGGCCTGCGCCCACGTGGGCTCGGCCGCCACTTCGCGCATCAGGCGGTGCGTGGGCTCGTCCCGGTTGTCGGGCATCTGGATGGCCAGCACGCCGCCGGGCGCCAGCGACTGCAGCAGGCGCGGCAGCAGCGCTTCGTGCGCGGGCACCCATTGCAGGGAGGCGTTGGCGTAGATGAGGTCGGGTGCCGTTTCTGCCGGCCAGCTTGCAATGTCGCTGAGCTCGAAACGCACCTTGGGAAATCTGGCCTCTGGGAGGCGCTCGCGCGCCGATTCGATCATCGACGGCGAGTTGTCCGTGCCGATGACGGCAGCGGAAGGAAAACGCTCGGCCAAAAGTTCGGTCGAGTTGCCCGGGCCGCAGCCCAGGTCGATGGCCAGGCCGGCCGACTGGAGGGGAACGCGTGCGAGCAGGTCGCGCGCCGGACGGGTGCGCTCGTCCTCGTAGCGGGTGTAGAGCGCGGGGTTCCAGTCAGCCATGCTTGGCGCTTGAGTCGAAATCAGAGCAGGTGCTTGACGCCGTCTTGCTCGCCTTGCAGTTCGGCCAGCGTCTTGTTGATGCGTTCCTGGCTGAAGGCGTCGATGTCCAGACCCTTGACGATTTCGTACTTGCCGTCCTTGGTGATGACCGGGAAGCCGAAGATCACGTCCTTCGGAATACCGTATTCGCCGTTGGAGGGCACGCCCATCGTGACCCACTTGCCGTTGGAGCCCAGGGCCCAGTCGCGCATGTGGTCGATGGCAGCGTTGGCAGCCGAGGCAGCCGAGGACAGGCCGCGCGCCTCGATGATGGCGGCGCCGCGCTTGCCCACGGTGGGCAGGAACACGTCGGCGTTCCAGACCTGGTCGTTGATGGCGTCCTTGACCGACTTGCCGCCGATGGTGGCGAAGCGGTAGTCGGCGTACATGGTGGGCGAGTGGTTGCCCCACACGGTGAGCTTCTCGATGTCGCCGACCTTGCCGCCGGTCTTGGCAGCGATCTGGCTGGCGGCGCGGTTGTGGTCCAGGCGCAGCATGGCGGTGAAGTTCTCGCGCGGCAGGCTGGGCGCGCTCTTCATGGC
>JAFECZ010000812.1 GCA_018241905.1 Pseudomonadota bacterium | reverse complement strand
GGCGCGCGCGATCTCGACGATGCGCTGCTGCCCCAGGGCCAGCGAGGCGGACGGCGAATCGGCGTGCGCGGCCAGGCCGCAGCGATCGATCTGCCTGCGGGCCTCGGCCTGCAGCGCGGCTTCTTCCGCACGGTCCAGGCGCAGCATCGAGGCCAGCCAGCCGCGCCTGGCACGCAGGTGCGCGCCCAGCGCCACGTTGTCGACCACGCTGCGCGTACCCAGGAGGCGCACATGCTGGAAGGTGCGGCCCAGGCCCAGCGCCGCGAAGTCGCGCGCGGGCCTGGTCTGCATGGACTGGTCCATCAGGCGCACTTCGCCTTCGGTGGGGTCGTCCACGCCGGAGATCATGTTGAAGAAGGTGCTCTTGCCGGCGCCGTTGGGGCCGATCAGCGCATGGATCTCGCCGGCCTTCACCGTCATGCTCACCGAGTTGTTGGCCACCAGGCCGCCGAAGCGCTTGGTCACGTCCTTGGCCTGCAGCAGCACCGTGCCCTTGGGCGGCAGCGTGCGCTTGGCCAGCTCCGCCACCTGGCCCGATGCCTTCGCCTTCTCAGGCCTCAGCAGGCGCCGGCCGAAGTGCTCCAGCGCCGGCCAGATACCGTCCGCAAAGCGCTGCAGCACCAGCAGCATCAACACGCCGAACACGATCACCTCGAAGTTGCCGCTGCTGCCCAGCAGGCTGGGCAGCACGTCCTGCAGCTTTTCCTTGAGCAGCGTGATGAGCGCCGCGCCCAGCACCGCGCCCCACAGGTGGCCGGCGCCGCCCACCACCGCCATGAACAGGTACTCGATGCCGATGTTCAGGTTGAAGGGTGTGGGGTTCACGAAGCGCTGCATGTGCGCGTAGAGCCAGCCCGACAGCGCCGCCAGCAGCGCGGCCAGCACGAAGAGCTTCACGCGGTGGCGCGCGGTGTCCACGCCCATCGACTCGGCCATGAGCCGGCCGCTCTTGAGCGCGCGGATCGCCCTGCCCTCGCGCGAATCGAGCAGGTTGTGCAGCAGCCACATGGCCACCAGCAGCACCGCCCAGACCAGCACGCCCAACTGGCGCGGCGAGGCCAGCGAATAGCCGGCCACCACCAGCGCAGGCACGCCGGTGATGCCGGTCTGCCCGCCCAGGAATTCCATGTTGCCGAACAGGAAGTACAGCGACAGGCCCCAGGCAATGGTGCACAGCGGCAGGTAGTGGCCTTGCAGCTTGACCGTGATCGAACCCAGGAACCAGGCAAACGCAAAGGTCACCGCCAGGCCCAGCGCCAGCCCCAGCCACGGCACGATGGCGCTGCCGCCCAGGGGGCCGAGCCACTGCGCCGCCGTGGGCGAGGTGCACAGCCAGGCCGTGGCGTAGGCGCCCATGCCCACGAAGGCCGCCTGGCCGAAGGAAGTCATGCCGCCCACGCCGGTGAGCATGCACAGGCCCACCGCCACCAGCGCATACAGGCCGATGTAGCTGACGACCACCACCGTGAACTCGG
>JAFECZ010000811.1 GCA_018241905.1 Pseudomonadota bacterium | reverse complement strand
CTTGGCCTTTCGCGCCAGCAGCGAGCCGTTGGTGGTGAGCGTCAGGTCCAGCGGCTTGCCCTCGGGCGTGCGCAACTGGGCCAGTTGCTCGATGAGCAGCTCGATGTTCTTGCGCAGCAGCGGCTCGCCGCCGGTCAGACGGATCTTGTGCACGCCGTGCGAGGCGAAGATGCGAGCCAGCCGCGTGATTTCCTCGAAGCTGAGCAGGGCGCTGTGCGGCAGGTAGGGATAGTCCTTGTCGAAGACTTCCTTGGGCATGCAGTAGCTGCAGCGGAAATTGCAGCGGTCGGTGACGCTGATGCGCAGGTCGGTCAGCGGCCGGCCCAGGCGGTCGAGCAGGGTGCCGCCGCCGGCCACCCTGGGCAGGGAATCCAGGCGCAGCGGGCGACCCACGGCGCTGAGGGGAACGCGGACTTCGGAGGACATGAATAAGGGCAATTTAGCGCAATGGGGCTGCCCTGGCGCTGACCGAGGTCAAGAGGCTCAGGCCCCCGCGCCCTGGCGCTGGTAGCCGTCGAATTGCAGCATGAGCTCGGCCACCTGCGCATCGCCCAGCCCGGCCGCCACGAAGGTGCGCAGCACGTCGGCCACGGTGCTGGACAGGGGCAGCGCCACGCGGCTGGCATGCGCCAGGGCCTGCACGCCTTCCATGTCCTTGACCATGTTGCGCATGGCGCCGGTGGGCGGCGCCTGCCGGGCGGCCATCTGCGGGCCGAATTCCTGCAAGGCGGCGCTGTCGGCGCGGCCGCCGGCCAGGGCCGCGGGCAGCTTGCCGGCGTCCACGCCGCCCGCCTCGGCCAGGCGCACGGCCTCGGCCACCGCCTGGTTGTTGAGCGCGCACAGCACCTGGTTGACCAGCTTGGTGGTCTGGCCGGCGCCCGAGGGGCCCATGTGGGTGTAGTTGGCGCACAGGTCGCGCATCAGCTCATGGGCGTGGGCCACGGCCTCGGCGCTGCCGCCGGCCATGACGGTGAGCTTGCCGATCAGCGCCTTGGGAGCACCGCCGGACAGGGGCGCATCGACCCAGGACGCGCCGTTGCGCTCGCCCAGCATCCGGGCCAGGCGCCGCGTGGCCGGCGGGTTGATCGAGGACATGTCGATCAGCACCGCCGAAGCGTCCATCGATCGGGCTGCGCCGTTGTCGCCGAACACCGCTTCTTCCACGATCTCCACGCTGTTCAGGCAGGTGATGACGAACTCGCTGCCCTGGGCGGCCTCGGCGGCCGAGGCACAGGCGATGCCGCCGCGCTCGACCAGGGCCTTGAGTTTTTCCGGGCTGCGGGTGTGCAGGCGCACCGTGTGGCCGCAATCGAGAAGGCGCTGCGCAATGGCCGTGCCCATCATGCCGACGCCGATGATGGCGACTGTGCGCGGGTTCTTTGCTTGCATCTCAGCCATGCTTGACCGCAACCGTCTTGAGCGTGGTGAAGCCGTACAGCGCCTCGAAACCCTTTTCGCGGCCGTAACCGGAAGACTTCAC
>JAFECZ010000810.1 GCA_018241905.1 Pseudomonadota bacterium | reverse complement strand
CGATCCCGGCGACGCCAAGCCGGTGGCCGATGCACTGGCCCGCGGCAATCTGAAGCTGGCCGCGATTCTAGTCACGCACCACCATGCCGATCACGTCGGCGGCGTCGACGAACTTCGCAACGCCACCGGCGCGCCTGTCTATGGCCCCGCTGGCGAGGTCATCCCCGAACCTTACCAGCCGCTGGCCGAAGGCGACACCGCGCAAGCCATGGGCCTGCGCTTTCAGGTACTGGACGTGCCCGGCCACACCGCCGGCCACATCGCCTACTACCTGCCGGCCGAAGCGGCCTGGGACCACACGCCGCTGCTGTTTTGCGGCGACACGCTGTTTTCCGGCGGCTGCGGGCGCCTGTTCGAGGGCACGCCGCGCCAGATGCTGGCCTCGCTCGACGCACTGGCCGCCCTGCCGGCCGAAACGCGCGTGTGCTGCGCCCACGAATACACACTTGGAAACCTGCGATTTGCCCAGGCAGTGGAACCCGGCAATGCGCAGCTGACTCAGTACATGGCGCAATGCACCGCATTGCGCGAGCACGGCACGCCCACCCTGCCTTCGCGCATGGGTACCGAGCGTTCTGTCAACCCCTTTCTCCGCAGCCGCGAAGCATCCGTGCGCCAGGCGGTCCGGGCCCATGCCGGCCTCGACACGCAGGCCGGCGACGCCGATGTCTTTGCTGCGCTGCGCCAATGGAAAAACGAATTTCGATGAAGTTCCTGATTGCCGCCAGCCTGGCCCTCTCGCTCTTCCTGGCAGGCTGTGCCACGCCCGGGTCCTCGACCTCCGACGCATCGGGCGGCTCGGCCAACCTCCCCTCCGGCCCCCTCAAGCCCCTCACCAGCAGCCAGCCCAGTTCGCGCAGCGTCGCCCTCACGGCGCCGCCGGTGGACATGTGGGACCGCATCCGCCGCGGCTTCAACATGCCCAACCTCGACAGCGACCTGGTGCGCACGCAGGAGCAGTGGTATGCGAGCCGGCCCGACTACATCCAGCGCATGACCGAGCGCTCCAGCAAGTACATCTTCCACATCGTCGAAGAGCTGGAGCGGCGCAACATGCCCACCGAGCTGGCGCTGCTGCCCTACATCGAGAGCGCCTTCAACCCGCAGGCGGTGTCCAGCGCCCGTGCCGCGGGCATGTGGCAGTTCATGCCGGCCACCGGCACCGACTACGACCTCAAGCAGAACCTGTTTCGCGATGACCGCCGCGACGTGATCGCCTCCACCCGCGCCGCGCTCGACTACCTGCAGCGCCTGTACGGCATGTTCGGCGACTGGCAGCTGGCCCTGGCGGCCTACAACTGGGGCGAAGGCAACGTCAGCCGCGCCATCGCCAAGAACCAGCGCGCGGGCCTGCCCACCGGCTACACCGACATCAACATGCCGGCCGAAACGCGCAACTACGTGCCCAAGCTGCAGGCGGTGAAGAACATCGTGGCCAACCCCGAGCGCTTCGGCGCCGAGCTGCCCTACATCGCCAACCA
>JAFECZ010000080.1 GCA_018241905.1 Pseudomonadota bacterium | reverse complement strand
GGCTGCACCTGTCGGCTTCGCACGTGGGCACCATCATGCTGCCGGCGGGCATCATGCTGGCGGTCACCATTCCATGGGTGGGGCGCATGGCCGACCGCAAGCCCACCTGGCTGCTGGTCGGCACCGGACTTTCGCTGCTGGCCTTGTCCTTTGCGCTGATGCTGACGCTGCGGCTGGGCAGCGCCATCTGGCTGCTGGTGCTCTTCGCGGTCATCGGGCGGGTGGGGCTGGGCTTCATCCTGCCCTCGCTCAACCTGGGCTCGATGCGGCCGCTGGCCAAGCCGCTCATTCCCCAGGGCTCCAGCGCCATCAGCTTCATTCGCATGCTGGGCGGCGCGGCCGGCGTGAGCCTGTGCGCCATCGTGCTGGAGTGGCGACTGGCCGCGCATGGCGACTCACTCGCCAACGCCGCCACCAGCCCGGCGCGCATTGCTGCCTTCGACGAAGTCTTCGCCATGCTGGCGGGCATCTGCGCCCTGGCGGTGTGCGCGGCCTGGCAATTGCGCGAAGCACCGGCCCGCAGCGCCACGACGTCCACACAGCGTTGACGTTTCGGGCGCCGTTTCGCGCTCTAATGGCGCGATGTGCCAATTGCTGGGAATGAACTGCAACACGCCGACGGACGTGACCTTCAGCTTCACGGGCTTTGCCCAGCGCGGGGGGCGCACCGACCACCATGCCGACGGCTGGGGCATCGCCTTCTTCGAGGACCGCGGGCTGCGCCACTTCGTGGACCACCAGCCGGCCTGCGAATCGCCGGTGGCCGAGCTCATCCGCCGCTACCCCATCCGCAGCCGCAACGTGGTGGCCCACATCCGCAAGGCCACGCAGGGCGAGGTGAACCTGCAGAACTGCCACCCTTTCGTGCGCGAGTTGTGGGGGCGCTACTGGGTGTTTGCGCACAACGGCGACCTGAAGGACTTCCGCCCGCGCCTGCACGGCAACTTCCACCCGGTGGGCAACACCGACAGCGAGCACGCCTTCTGCTGGATCATGCAGGAACTGGCCAAGTCGCATGCCGGCGTGCCGAGCGTCGATGAACTCACCCTCACGCTCAAGGAACTGGCGCCGCGCTTTGCGCGCCAGGGCACCTTCAACTTCATGCTGTCCAACGGGCAGGCGTTGTGGGCGCACGCTTCCACGAACCTGTGGCATGTGGAGCGGCGGCACCCCTTCGCCACCGCGCACCTGGCCGACGAAGACCTCTCGATCGACTTTGCCCAGCACACCACGCCCAGCGACCGCGTGGCGGTGGTGGTGACGGCACCGCTCACCACCGACGAGCAGTGGGTGGCCTTTGCCCCAGGGGAATTGCGCGTCTTCGTGGACGGGCAACTTCGCCGCAATTGAGTCTTCCACGGCACCTCGCGCGGCTTTCGCGCAACAATTTTCGGCCCAACTGGCGCTGATCGGCGGGTAATTGCGCCTAAAAATACCGTCTTTGAGTTGCAAACCTTAATAATAGGAGTTCTCATTTAAGCAACCGAGTTCTCCCTTGCCCGCCTCCTCCTTAGCCCGATTCACGCTGCGCGCCGTTGCACTGGCCGCAGCCGCCGCTTCCCTGTCCACCCATGCACTGGCGCAGGACAACGCACCGGCAGCGCCTGCCGGCACCTTGAACACGATCACGGTGGAAGCCAGCGCCGATGCCTCGGCCGCGGGCCTGGCCAAGCCTTTCGCCGGCGGGCAGGTGGCGCGCGGCGGGCGGGTGGGCATCCTGGGCACCCAGGACAACATGAGCACGCCCTTCTCGTCGACCAGCTACACCAACGAGCTGATCCAGAACCAGCAGGCGCAAAGCGTGGCCGACGTGCTGCTCAACGACCCGACGGTGCGCCAGGCGCGCGGCTTCGGCAACTTCCAGGAGCTGTACGTGCTGCGCGGCTTCCCGGTGTTCTCGGACGACATCGTCTACAACGGCTTGTACGGCATGCTGCCGCGCCAGTACATCGCCTCCGAATTCTTCGAGCGGGTGGAAGTCTTCCGCGGCGCCAACACCTTCCTGAACGGCTCGGCGCCCGGCGGCACCAACATCGGCGGCTCCATCAACCTGCTGCCCAAGCGCGCCCCCAACGACGCGCTCACCAGCGTCAGCGCCGGGGTGCAAAGCGGTGGCGAAGGCTACCTGGCCGCCGACATCGCGCGCCGCTTCGGGCCGGACCAGAGCACCGGCATCCGCCTGAACGCCGTGCGGCGCGATGGCGGCACGGGCGTCGACGACGAGTCGCGCGCGCTGAGCGCGCTCAGCCTCGGCGTGGACTGGCACAACCGCAACGTGCGCCTGTCCGCCGACATCGGCTGGCAGGACCACGAGCTCAAGCAGGGGCGCCCGAGCGTGACGCCGGCCGCCGGGATCGCGCTGCCGTCCCCGCCGGACGCCGACAAGAACTGGGCCCAGCCCTGGACCTACTCGAAGGAGCGCGACACCTTCGGCACCCTGCGCGGCGAGGTCGACATCACCGACGGCATCACCGCCTGGGCCGCCGCCGGTGCGCGCCGCGGCACCGAGTCGAATTCGGTGGCCAACCCGACGGTGCTCAATGCCGCCGGCGACACGACCGCCTTCCGCTTCGACAACGTTCGCAAGGACGAAGTCGCCACGGGCGAAGTGGGTGCGCGGTTCAAGTTCAACACGGGCAGCGCGGGCCACACGCTCACCACCGCTGCGTCCACCTACAGCGGCAAGGAACGCGATGCCTATGCGTTCTCCGGCTTCTTCGGCGACAACCTGTACAACCACGTCAACGTCGCGGCGCCCGCACTGTTCCCGGCCACGGGCAGCTTCAGCGACCCGAAGATTACGCTGCGCAACAAATTCAAGAGCGTGGCCGTGGCCGATGCCATCTCCTTCCTCGACGACCGGCTGATTGCCACCGTGGGCATTCGCCGACAGAGCATCGAGCAGGACAGCTTCGACTACGTGACCGGTGCGCCGACCACCAGCTACGAGTCGGCGCGCAACACACCCATGGCGGGCTTGCTGTTCAAGCTGAACAAGCAAGTCTCGCTGTACGGCAATTACATGGAGGCGCTCATTCCCGGCCAGGCGGCGCCCGCCAGCACGGCCAGCGGCCCGGTGGCCAATGCCGGCGAAGTGTTCCAGCCATTCCGCTCCAGGCAGAAGGAAATCGGCCTGAAGTACGACGGCGGCAACATCGGCGCCGGCGTGGCCGCCTTCTCCATCGAGCAGCCGCAGTACTTCGTGCAGGACAACGTGTTCGGCCCCAATGGCGAGCAGCGCAACCAGGGCCTGGAGTTCTCGGTGTTCGGCGAACCGGTCAAGGGGGTTCGCTTGCTCGGCGGCCTGAGCCTGATGAACCCGGAACAGCGCCGCACCGCGGGCGGGCTGACGGACGGCAAGGACGTGATCGGCATCCCCAGCACCCAGTTCAACCTGGGCGGCGAGTTCGACGTTCCTGGCGTGCGGGGCCTGGCGGTCAACGCGCTGTGGCTCTACACCGGCAAGCAGTACGCCGACGCGGCCAACACGCAGGCGCTGGACGCGTGGAACCGCGTCGACATCGGCGCGCGCTACCTGATGGACATCGGCAGCGGCCGCCTGCTCACTCTGCGCGCCAAGGTGGCCAACGTATTCGACAAGTCGTACTGGGCCTCGGCCGGCGGCTACCCGGGCTCCAACTATCTGGTCATGGGCGCGCCCCGCACCTTCAGCCTGAGCGCGACCGTGGACTTCTGATCCGCGCGGTGCCCCATGAAGAAGGCCCGGCGCCGCAAGGCGGCCGGGCCTTTTCACGGGGCTTGAAGGCGACTACCGGCCCGCCGCCACCAGCCGTTCCAGCGCATCGATGAACATCGCCGGCACGTCGAAGCCGGTCTGCTCGGTGATTTCCTGGAAGCAGGTCGGGCTGGTCACGTTGATCTCGGTGAGCGAGCCGCCGATCACGTCCAGCCCGATGAGCAGCAGGCCCCGCGCCGCCAGCACCGGCCCGATCGATTCGGCGATCTTCAGGTCTTCCGGCGTGAGCGGCTGCGCCACGCCCTTGCCGCCGGCGGCCAGGTTGCCGCGCACCTCGGTGCCTTGCGGAATGCGCGCCAGGCTGAAAGGCACCGGCTTGCCGTCGATGACCAGCACCCGCTTGTCGCCCTTGGCGATGTCGGGCACGAAACGCTGGACCATGATGGTCTCGGCGCCGTTCTTGTTGAGCGTCTCGATGATCGAGCCCAAATTGAGCGCGTCGGCCTTCACGCGGAAGATGCCCATGCCGCCCATGCCGTCCAGCGGCTTGAGGATGATGTCCTGGTGCTCGGCGTGGAAGGCGCGCACGGCCTGCGCGTCGCGCGTGACCAGCGTGGGCGTGGTGTGCTCGGCGAATTCCATGATCGCCAGCTTTTCCGGGTGGTCGCGCAGCGCGCGCGGCTTGTTGACCACGCGGGCACCCTCGCGCTCGGCCTGTTCCAGCAGGTGCGTGGCGTAGATGTATTCGGCGTCGAAGGGCGGGTCCTTGCGCATCAGCACGGCGTCGTATTCGTGCAGCGGCACTTCGCGCGTGGCCTCGACGCGGAACCATTCGGTCTTGTCGCCCGTGAGCACGATCTCGCGCACGGTGGCCGTGACCGGGCGTCCGCGTTGCCAGCCCAGGTGCTGCGGCTCGCAGGCCGCCAGCGTGTGGCCGCGGCGCTGGGCCTCGCGCATCATCGAGAAAGTGGTGTCCTTGTAGATCTTGAAGAGCTCGAGCGCGTCGGCAACGATGAGGATGTTCATGGCGAGGTGGTCTTTCCAACGGATGCGTTCTTGCTGCTGTCGTCGCTGCGCCGGCTCGCGCGGCGGCCCAGGCCCTGGATGGCCAGTGCGGCGGCCCCGGCCACCACACCCCAGAAGGCCGAGCCCACGCCGGCCAGCGTGACGCCCGACAGTGTGACAAGGAAGGTGATGAGCGCGGCTTCGCGATGCGATTCATCGCGCACCGCCAGCGCCAGGCCGCTGCCGATGGTGCCCAGCAAGGCCAGGCCGGCGATGGCCGCCACCAGTTCCTTCGGGAAGGCGGTAAGCAGCCCGGTGACCGCCGCGCCGAAGAAACCGATCAGCACATAGATGGCGCCGCACGACACGGCCGCCGTGTAGCGCCGCGCGGAATCTTCGTGCGCCTCGCGCCCCATGCAGATGGCCGCGGTGATCGCGCTGAGATTGAGCGCATAGGCACCAAAGGGCGCCAGCAGCAGCGTCATCACGCCAGTGAAGGTGATGAGCTTGGAAATGGGCATGTCGTAGCCGGCCGAGCGGATGGCCGCCACGCCCGGCAGGTTCTGCGAGGCCATGGTGACGACGAACAGCGGAAGCGCCAGGCTCACCGCCGCCTGCCAGCTGAAGACCGGCATGGTGAACACCGGCCGGGCCAGCTCGAAGTGCACCGCCGACCAGCCCAGCTCGCCACGCGCGGCGACAAAGGCAATGGCCACCACCAGCGTGAGCGGCACGGCATAGCGCGGCCACAGGCGCCGCGCCGCCAGGTAGGTGCCCAGCATCACCAGTACCAGCGGCAGCGCCGTCTGCGCCGCCTGGAAGGCCTGCAGCCCGAAGCGCGCCAGCACGCCGGCCAGCAGGGCGGAGGCGATTTCCATCGGAATCTTGTTCATCACCCGCTCGAACCACCCGGTGGCGCCGGCCAGGGTGATGAGCAGCGCGCAGACCATGAAGGCACCCACCGCCTCGTTCATGGAATAGCCGGCGCCGGCCACCGCCAGCACCGCGGCGCCGGGCGTGCTCCAGGCGATCATCACCGGCTTTTTCCACAAGAGCGACGGGATGACCGACGCCAGGCCCATGCCGATGCCCAGGGCCCACATCCACGAGGCGATTTCCGCCGCGCTCGCACCAAAGGCTTGCGCCGCCTGGAACACGATGGCCACCGAGCTGGTGAAGCCCACCAGCACCGCCACGAAGCCCGCCACGAAGGCCGACAGGCTCAGGTCCTTGAAAAATCGCATGGCGGCGATTGTGCCGGGTGGCGCCATTGGCCGGCGCCAGCACGGCTTATCGAGATGGTGTGGGGGTTGGCGACGGCTCGGCCGCCGCGGGTGGCTCGGCAGGCGGCGTGGCGCCGTCGCCCTCGGGCGGTGGCTCGGTCATGCGCCGGAGCTGCTCGTCGATTTCCTCGGGGCTGAGCTCTGGCGCGGGCAGCGCGACGGGGGCCGCGCGCGTCCATTGCGTGGCCTGGGGCAGGGCCGCGACGATGGCAATCACCGCCAGCAGGCTCGCCAGGAAGGGCCAAAGCGCGCGCCACAGGGCCGCAACCGGCGGCCTGGGATGGACCTGTCCGCGCGCCAGCACCATGGCGTAGCCGAAGGGCGGCAGCAGGAAGCCGGCCTGCAGCACCAGTAGCGTCAGCGCCGCCACCCAGGCCGCATCGTCCACCAGCGCGAGCAGCGGCGGCATCATGATGGGCACCACCAGGAAGATCAGTTCGAAGGCATCGAGCACGAAAGAGCAGCTCAGCAGTACCCCGAGCATCACCGCCAGGGCCAGCAGCGGATGGCCCTGCAGATGCGCCATCCAGCCTGCCACCAGCGCGTCGGTGCCGAAGGCGCGCAGCACCAGCGAGAAGCTGGTGGCCGCCACCAGCAAGGCAAACAGGGCGCCGGTGAGCGCCATGGCGTCGTCGAGCACCTGGCGCAGGCGCCCGCCCCGAAGCAGGGCACCCGAAGCCAAGCCCCACGCGAGCAGCGCCACGCCCGCTGCCGCCGCGGCCTCCACCGCCCGCACCCTGCCGGCAGCCACCAGGCCCAGCAGCGCGGCGATGGCGACCGGCACGATGCCGACGATCCAGCGCTCGCGCGGCGTCAGCGGCTCGGCCCTTTCGCGGCCTTCCGCACGCCCCGCCGCGAACCAGGCAGCCACCACCCACAACAGGAACACCATGGCGCCCGGCACCAGTGCGGCCTGCAGCACATCCTGCGTGTTGACCACCCGTGCGGCAGCGGCCGCACTGCCCGCCTCGGCCAGCTGCATGCCTTCGGTGTGGGCGCGCATCATCGCGTCGCCCAGCAGCAAGAGCACCAGCGACGGCGGCACGATCACGCCCAGGGTGCTGGTCACCGCCACCAACACCACGCGCCGCGCCGGCGGCATGCCCTCTTCGGCCCAGCGCGCGCCGGCCGTGCGCGACACCGTCATCAGGCTGGCCCCCACCGAGCCGTTCATCGGCGCCATGAGCAGGCCCAGGCCCAGCCCGGCCAGCACCGGCGCGCCGCGCAGGCCGGCACGCGCCATCAGCTTGCGCAAGCCGGCGTAGAGGCCGTCGGCCAAGGCCAGGTGATGCAGCAGGGCGCCCACCACCGCGTACAGGGCGAGCGCCTGCAGCAGGTCCTGCTCGAGCAGGCCGACCACCCGGGCCGGCAGGCTCGACAGGAGCGACATGTCGAAGGCCTGCAGCCCCAGGCCGGCCACTGCACCGACGGTGCTCACGCCCACCAGCACGACCCAGGTCGGCCAGCCGGTGCTCATCATGAGCCCCAGGGCCAGCGCAAGCAGGATCAGCCCGGCCCAGCCCATGTCAGGCATCGGGGCGCGGGCGCAGCGCGCGGAGCAGGTCCAGGCCGGCTTGCAGCAAGAGCAGCAGGCCCATGAGCATCAGCGCCAGCTTGATGAGGAAGTAGCCCGGATTGGCGGTTTCGGGAAAGCGCTCCAGGCCCAGCAGCGACTGCCACGCCATGCCCGCCCCCGCCGCGAGCAGGAAGGCGGACCAGGCCAGCACACACAGGGGCGCCCCCAGGCGCCGCCAGGCCGGCGTGCGGGCATCGGCCGCATGGGACGCATGGGACGCCAGGTCGGGCCGCCCGGTCAGGTGCACGTGGCGCAGCCCGGCGTGGCGGATCGCCACTGCCACGTAAAAGGCAAAGAGCCATTGGGCCAGGTCGTTGGCCTGCGAAGCGCCCGCGCCGGCCAGGTCGCGCAGGGGCCATTGAAGAAAGAGCAGCGCGGTGATCGCCAGCGACACCGGCATCACCAACCGGTCGATGACGCCGAGCGTGCGCTGCAGCACTTGCCTAGATCTCGATCTTGCTGCCCAGCTCCACCACCGCGTTGTTGGGCAGGCTGAGGAAGTCCGCCGCCCCGCTGGCGTTGTGGTGCATCTGCGCAAAGAGCTTTTCGCGCCAGGGCGCCATGCCGCTGCCCAGCGTGGGAATGACCACGTCGCGCGACAGGAAGTAGCTGGTGGTCATGGGCTCCATCTGGCAGCCGCGCATGCGGGTGCCGTCCAGCGCGCCGGGCAGGTCGATGTCGTTCTTGAAGCCGTAGTGCACGATCACCTGCCAGCAGTGGCGGCCCAGCGGCTCCATCTCGATGCGCTTGTCCATGGGAATCCAGGGCACCTCGTGGTTGCGCACCGTGACGAACAGGTTGTATTCGTGCAGCACCTTGTTGTGCTTGAGGTTGTGCAGCAGCGCGTTGGGCACCACGCCCGGCTCGGCGGTGAGGAACACGGCCGTGCCGTCCACCCGTGCCGGCGGATTGACGAACACCGAGTCGAGGAAGGCGCGCAGGTCGATGGCGTCTTGCAGCTGCACCTGGCCCATGAGGCGCCGGCCTTCCTTCCAGGTGATCATGAGCGTGAACACCCCGCCGCCGATGAGCAGCGGAAACCAGCCGCCCTGCAGCAGCTTGAGCAGGTTGGACGCGAAGAAGGCGAAGTCCACCACGAAGAAGGCCGCGGTGGCGCCGATGCACAGCAAGAGCGGCAGCTTCCAGGCGAAGCGGATCACGAAGAAGGTCAGCACCGTGGTGATCAGCATGTCGGTGGTCACCGCGATGCCGTAGGCCGCCGCCAGGTTGCTGGAGCTGCGGAACATCACCACCGCCAGCACGATGGCCACGAACAGGCCCCAGTTGACGAAGGGAATGTAGATCTGCCCGGCCGTGCGTACGCTGGTGTGCTCGATGTTCAGGCGCGGCAGGTAGCCCAGCTGGATCACCTGGCGCGTGACGCTGAAGGCGCCGGTGATCAGGGCCTGCGAGGCGATCACCGTGGCGGCCGTGGCCATGACCACCATCGGGATCACGGCCCAGTCGGGCGCCATCATGAAGAAGGGGTTCTTCACCGCCTCGGGGTCGCGCAGCAGCAGCGCGCCCTGGCCGAAGTAGTTGAGCGTGAGCGCGGGCATGACCACCGAGAACCACGCGATGCGGATCGGCCCCTTGCCGAAGTGGCCCAGGTCGGCATACAGCGCCTCGGCCCCCGTCACGCACAGCACGGTGGCGCCCAGGATGAGGAAACTGGTGACGGGGTTGTTCCAGATGAAGCCCAGCGCGTAGTGCGGACTCAGCGCCCAGAGAATCTCGGGGTGGGTGACGATCTGCGCCACGCCCAGCGCCGCGATGCAGATGAACCAGGTGACGGTGATCGGCCCGAAGAACTTGCCGATGCCCGCCGTGCCGTGTTTTTGCAGCGCGAACAGCCCGAACAGCACCACCAGGGTGATCGGGATGACGTATTCCTTGAAATGCGGCGACACCACCTCCAGGCCCTCGACCGCCGAGAGCACCGAGATGGCCGGCGTGATGACCCCGTCGCCATAGAACAGCGAGGTGCCGAAGATGCCCACCGTGAGCAGCACGCCGCGCAGCTTGGGCCGGTCGACCACCGCCTGCGAGGCCAGCGTCAGCATGGCAATCAGGCCGCCCTCGCCCTTGTTGTCCGCCCGCAGCACCAGCACCACGTATTTCAGCGAAACGATGATGGTCAGCGTCCAGAAGAACATCGACAGGATGCCGAACACGTTCTCGAAGTTGAACTGCACGCGGTCGTGGCTGAACACTTCCTTCATCGCGTACAGCACGCTGGTGCCGATGTCGCCGTAGACAACGCCGATGGCCGCGAGGATCAGCGCCGCGGATGCAGTGGATTTTTTGTGGGACACGTTGCGTGACAGCAAATGGTCGTAGTGGCGCGGTTCTTCTGGGTGGCCGCGCTCGCCTGCGCCCGTAGGCGTTGCATTGTTCTGGGGAGGGTATTGTGCAGTCCCGCCGCGTGGCCGCCAACGTGAAGTGGCGGCGCGGCGGGACGGGGGTCATTCGTAGACTTCGGCGTCCGGGTCGGTGGCTTCGAGTTCGTAGCTGGCGGCCACCATGGCCAGGCGCCCGATCACGCCGTACATGTAGAAGCGGTTGGGGGCGCTGGCACCGGGCTTGGCGCCCGGAACGGGTAAGTGCGCACTCTCGGAGAAGGCCAGCGGCACGTAGCTGGCGCCGGGCGAATCCAGGTTCTCGTCGATGCTGCGCTCGGCATGCACCCGGTAGAAGCCGCCGACCACGTAGCGGTCCATCATGTAGACCACCGGCTCGGCCACGCCGTCGTGCACCCGCTCGCGGGTGAGCACGCCTTCCTGCACGATGATCTCGCTGCCCAGCGCAGGCGCAGGCCGGCCGCCGCCCTTGGGCTTGCGCAGCAGCACCTCCAGGTCCTTGATGTCGCGCACCGTCATCACGCCCACGCCGTTGGTGCCGTTGTCGGGCTTGACGATGACGAAGGGCTTCTCGTTGATGCCGTATTCCTTGTACTTGCGCCGGATCTTGGTCAGCAGCTGGTCGCAGTGGGTAATGAGCTCGTCCTGGCCGGACCCGGTGGCCAGGTCCACGCCCTCGGCATGGCTGGACATGGGGTTGATCAGCCACGGGTCGATGCCCAGCAGCTTTCCGAAGCGCTTGGACACCTCTTCGTAGCTGCGGAAATGCTTGCTCTTGCGCCGCACCGACCAGCCGGCATGCAGCGGCGGCAGCAGGTACTGCTCGTGCAGGTCTTCCAAGATGCCCGGCACGCCGGCCGACAGGTCGTTGTTCAGCAGGATGGTGCAGGGGTCGAAGTTCTTCAGCCCCAGGCGGCGCTTGCCGCGCACCACCGGCTCCAGGCACACGCTCTCGCCGTGTGGCAGCACGATCTTCTTGGGCGACTTGATGGCCGGGTCGATGGAGCCGACCTTCACGTTCAGCCCCGCCATCTGGAAGATGCGCACCAGCTGGGCGACGTTGGCCAGGTAGAAGGTGTTGCTGGAGTGGTTTTCGGGCACCACCAGGAGGTTGCGCGCCTCGGGACAGATCTTCTCGATGGCCGCCTGGGCCGCCTGCACCGCCAGCGGCAGCATCTCGGGGGTGAGGTTGTTCCAGCCGCCCGGATACAGGTTGGTGTCGACCGGCGCCAGCTTGAAGCCGGCGTTGCGGATGTCCACCGAGCTGTAGAACGGCGGGGTGTGTTCCATCCATTCCAGGCGGAACCAACGCTCGATGGCGGGCATCGAGTCGAGCACTCGCTGCTCGAGTTCGTTGATCGGGCCGGTCAGGGCGGTGACGAGATGGGGGACCATGCAGCAGCCTTGTTATGCGAGTTCTTGCCTGAGCAAAGAACTGCAATTGTAGATAGGGGTTACCCGCCCCCATCACAAGCCCCGCCCGACAGAAGGGCGCAGTGCCGTGGCTAGGTGCGGACTTCGCCCTGGCCGAGCACCACGTACTTGAGGGAAGTCAGCCCTTCGATGCCCACCGGGCCACGGGCATGGAACTTGTCGGTGCTGATGCCGATTTCGGCGCCCAGCCCGTACTCGAAGCCGTCGGCGAAGCGGGTGCTCGCATTGACCATGACGCTGGCCGAATCCACCTCGCGCAGGAAGCGCTGCGCATTGACGTGGTCGCGGGTGACGATGGCGTCGGTGTGGTGGCTCGAATAGTGGTTGACGTGGGCAATGGCGGCATCGACCCCGTCCACCACCTTGATGCTGATCACGGCGGCGAGGTACTCCTCGAACCAGTCGGAATCGACCGCGTCCACCACCTTGGCACCGGCGGGCAGTGCGCCGGGCACGCGCAGGATGGCGGCGGCCTGGGGGTCGCAGCGCATTTCCACGCCCTTGGCGGCGAAGATGGCGCCGATCCTGGGCAGGAACTCGGCCGCCCTGGAACGGGCCACCAGCAGGCCTTCGGCCGCGTTGCAGGGGCTGTACTTCTGGGTCTTGGCGTTGTCGACGATGGTCACGGCCATGTCCAGCTCGGCCGTGTCGTCCACGTACACGTGGCAGTTGCCGTCCAGGTGCTTGATGACGGGCACCTTGGCGTCGCGGCTGATGCGCTCGATCAGGCCCTTGCCGCCGCGCGGAATGATCACGTCCACATACTGCGGCATGGCGATGAGGCGGCCCACCGCCTCGCGGTCGGTGGTCTGCACCAGCTGCACGGCGTCGGCCGGCAGCCCGGCCTCCTGCAGCGAATCGGCCACCAGCCGGGCCAGCGCCTTGTTCGACTCGATGGCTTCCGAGCCCCCGCGCAGGATGGCCGCGTTGCCGCTCTTGATGGCCAGGCTGGCCGCCTCGATGGTCACGTTGGGCCGGCTCTCGAAGATCATGCCGAACACGCCGATGGGCACGCGCATCTGGCCCACGCGGATGCCGCTGGGCTGCTGGCGCATGCCGATGATCTCGCCGATCACGTCGGCCATCGCGGCCAGCTGCTCGCAGCCTTCGGCCACGGTGGCCAGCACCTTGGGCGTGAGCTTGAGCCGGTCGACCATGGGCGCCGGCAAGCCCGATGCGCTGGCGCGCTCCACGTCGCGCGCATTGGCCGCCTGCAGTTCCGGGCCAGCCTCGCGCAGGCGCCGCGCCAGCGCCTTCAGGGCCTTGTTCTTGGTGGCGGCATCGGCACGGGCCATGGCGGCGGCGGCGGTCTTGGCCTGCGCGCCCAGGGCGAGCATGTGTTCGTCGACGTTGAAGGCGTTCATGGGCGGCATTTTCCCACTGCCGCGGTGCGCCGGGGCGGCGCAGGGTTTCAGGCCGGGCGGCGCCCGCCTTCGGTCATGCACAGGCGGCACAGGCGAAAGGCCAGGCGCTGCAGGGCCTGCCAGCCGTCCTGCGGCCAGTCGGGCTGGGGCAGGCCCTTGACGATGCCGTCCACCTTGTGGGCGTCGCTCAGGAGCAGCGTGAGCACCCGGCCTTGCAGGCGCGGCAGCACGCGCTCGAAGGCCCGCTCCTTGGGGCCCCACACCCGGTTCTCGCGCAGCGCCATCGGCAGCGGCCGGCCGGCGTCGATGGCGTCGCGAACGCGCTTCAAGGCGCGGATGTCCTCGGCCAGCGTGTAGTGCACCAGCACTTCGGCTTCGCCCTCGGCCTTCAGGCCTTCGAGCATGCGCGCCACGCGCTGGGGATTGCCGCCCAGCACCGCCTCGGAGAGCTTGAACACGTCGTAGCGCGCCACGTTGTTCACCGCGCCCTCGACCTGCTCGAAGGACAGCTCGCCCTCGGGATGCAGCAGGGCGAGCTTCTGGATTTCCTGGTGCGCGGCCAGAAGGTTGCCCTCGACCCGGTCGGCGAAGAACTGCAGGGTGCGCTGGCCTTCCTCGCCGGCCTTGACCCGCTGTGCCTGGCGCCCCAGGCGATGGGCGATCCATTCGGGCAGGGCGCCGCGCTCGACCGGATCGAGCTGCACCGTCACGCCGTTGCCCTCCAGCGAGCCGAACCATGCGCCGGTCTTGGTGGCCTTGTCCAGGCGCGGCAGCAGCACCAGCGTGAGGGTGCTGTCGTTGCCCACGGCGCTCTCGGCAATCTGCTGCAACGCGGCGCTGCCGTCCTTTCCGGGCTTGCCGGACGGAATGCGGATCTCGACGATCTGCTTGTCGGCAAACAGGCTCATCGAGCCGCCAGCCGCCTGCACCGCGCCCCAATCGAAATGCGCGCCGGCCACGGTGTGCACGCTGCGCTCGCTGTAGCCCTGCGCCCGGGCCGCGGCGCGGATGGCGTCGGCCGCCTCCTGCACCAGCAGGGCTTCGTCGCCATGCAGGGTGTAGAGCGGGCGCAAGCCTTTTTGCAGGTGCGCCGCTAGCTGGGCCGGTGCCAGTTGCAAGTGAAGACCTCGCCCGCTACAGCGACTTGACCGCGCCCAGGCGGCGCACCGTCTGCTGCACGACGTCGTTGATCATGTCGCGATACAGGAGCTGCGTTTCGCTTTCCTTGGCCAGCGCGGCGGTCTCGTTGTAGGTGATGTCGCGCGACTGCACCATTTCCGCGGGCGGAATCAGCTCCTTGCCCTGCGGCGTGCGCAGCTTGAAGCGCACGCGCAAGAACAGCTGCATTTCGCGCACCTGGCCGGCCGAGTTGGTCGACAGCACCAGCTGGTCGCGTGTTTCGCTCAGCACGTCGAACACCGTATCGGCCTTTTCCCACTCGGCCATGGGCAGCACCTTGAGCTTGCCCGTGACGTCGATGGCCCGCTTGAGCTGCGCCAGGTAGGCCGTATTGGTCGGCATGGCGATGCTCGTGAAGGCGAACTCCGGCGCTTGCCGCAGCTTGAAGCCGCAGCCCGCCAGTCCCAGGCCGGCGCCGGCAGCCAGGAAGGCGCGGCGCGACGATGCGGTACTCTTCATCGGCATGCCGCTCAGACGACCACGTTGACCAGGCGCCCCGGCACCACGATGACGCGCTTGGGCGTTGCGCCTTCGGCAAACTTCGCAAAGCCTTCGCTGGCCAGCGCCAGCGCCTCGATCTCCTGCTTGCTGGCGCCGGCGGGCACCACCAGCGAGCCGCGCAGCTTGCCGTTGATCTGCAGCATGAGTTCGATCTCGTCCTGCTCCAGCGCGGCCTCGTCGACCTGCGGCCAGGGCGCGTCGAGCAGGTCGCCGTGCGCCTTGTCGTAGCCCAGCGCCTGCCACAGCTCGAAGGCCGCGTGCGGCGTGACCGGGTAGAGCGTGCGCAGCAGGATGCCGAAGCCTTCCCGTGCCGCGGCAACGTCGCCCGCGTCGGCAGGCTTGAAGCCCTCCAGCGCGTTCAGCAGCTTCATCGCGCCCGACACCACCGTGTTGTATTGCATGCGCTGGTAGTCGTAGTCGATCTGGCGCAGCACGGTGTGCACTTCGTGGCGCAGGGCCTTGGCGCCCTTGCTGGCCGGCGCGCCTTCGCCAGCGCCCAGTTCCTTGAGCGCGACGCCGTAGTTCCACACGCGGCGCAGGAAGCGGAAGGAGCCTTCCACCGCCGCGTCGTTCCACTCCAGCGTGGCCTCGGGCGGCGCGGTGAACATGGTGTACAGGCGCGCGGTGTCGGCGCCGTACTTCTCGATGAGCTCCTGCGGATCGACGCCGTTGCGCTCGCTCTTGCCCATCTTGCCCACGCCGCCGTACTGCACCTCGGTGCCGTCGGCGAGATGGCCGCCGACGATGTGGCCGCCGGCATCCAGCTTGGGCGTGACTTCCGACGGCGGGTGGTAGTCCTTGCCGCCCTTCTCGTTGCGGGTGAAGAAGATGTGGTTGAGCACCATGCCCTGCGTG
>JAFECZ010000809.1 GCA_018241905.1 Pseudomonadota bacterium | reverse complement strand
TTGGCCTTGGGGCCGAGGTAACGTGCCACGAGATCTTCCTTTGTGTCATCTGCCGCGAAGGACCATCCTTCGCGGGAGCCGCTCGACCCTTGGGACGGCGGCGGTGGGCTTGCTTTTAGAAAACAACCAAAAAACAAAACGCGCAGACTGCACGAATGCAGGCTGCGCCTTTACGCGACGCGCTTAGATGCGACGACGCTTCTGCGGACGGCAGCCGTTGTGCGGCACCGGCGTCACATCGGAAATCGAGTTGATGCGGATGCCGAGTGCGGCCAGGGCGCGCACCGACGATTCGCGACCGGGGCCGGGGCCCTTGATCTCGACGTCCAGGTTCTTGATGCCTTGTTCGACAGCAGCACGGCCGGCGACTTCGGAAGCAACCTGGGCTGCGAAGGGGGTCGACTTGCGCGAGCCCTTGAAGCCTTGGCCACCCGACGAAGCCCACGACAGGGCGTTGCCCTGGCGATCGGTGATCGTGATGATGGTGTTGTTGAACGAGGCGTGCACGTGGGCGATGCCGTCCGCAACGTTCTTGCGGACCTTCTTGCGAACGCGCTGTGCTGCGTTATTGGCAGGAGCTTTAGCCATGCTTATCTATCCTTACTTCTTCAGGGACTGCGCAGCCTTGCGCGGGCCCTTGCGGGTGCGGGCGTTGGTGCGCGTGCGCTGGCCGCGCATCGGCAGGCCGCGACGATGACGGAAACCGCGGTAGCAGCCGATGTCCATCAGTCGCTTGATGTTCATCGTGGTTTCGCGGCGCAGGTCGCCTTCGATCGTGAACTGGGCGATCTGGTCGCGGATCTTTTCCAGGTCAGCGTCCGTCAGGTCCTTGACCTTCTTCGCGTAGTCGATGCCAGCCGCTTCGCAGATCTTGCGAGCGCGGGTGCGCCCGATACCGAAGATGGCGGTCAGGCCGATCTCGGCGTGCTTGTGCGGCGGAATGTTGATGCCAGCAATACGTGCCATGTGCGTCCTCTAAATCTCTTCTTATCGAATCAACCCTGGCGCTGCTTGTGGCGCGGGTCGGAACAGATCACGCGCACCACACCCTTGCGGCGGATGATCTTGCAATTGCGGCAGATGGTCTTGACCGAAGCCGAAACTCTCATTTGTTACTCCTAAATCTCTCTACGTCGTCTTGTGGGCTCGCTGGTCGCTCAATCAGGAGGTCTTGAAGCTGGCCTTCTTGAGCAGCGATTCGTATTGCTGGGACATCATGTAGTTCTGCACCTGGGCCATGAAGTCCATCGTGACCACCACGATGATCAGCAGTGAAGTCCCACCGAAGTAGAACGGCACGTTGTATTTCAGGATCAGGAACTCCGGCAGCAGGCAGACGAAGGTGATGTACACCGCGCCCGCCAGCGTGAGGCGAACCAGGATCTTGTCGATATACCGGGCGGTCTGGTCACCCGGGCGGATGCCAGGGATGAAGGCACCGCTCTTCTTCAGGTTGTCTGCCGTCTCGCGGCTGTTGAAGAC
>JAFECZ010000808.1 GCA_018241905.1 Pseudomonadota bacterium | reverse complement strand
AGCGACGAGTCGGCCAGCTTGCCCATGCGCACCGCGACGTCGATGCCCTGCGCCACCAGGTCCACATAACGGTCCTCGAAGCTCAGGTCCACCTGCACCTGCGGGTTCAGTTCCATGTATTCCAGCGCCAGCGGCACGATCACCCGCCGGCCGAAAGCCACCGACGTGCCGATGCGCAGCATGCCCTGCGCCTGCGACTGGCGCAGGCGCACGATGCTCTCGGCGTCCTGCGCGTCGCGCACGATGCTCTTGCACTTGTCGTAGTACAGGGCGCCGGCCTCCGTCAGGCTCACGCCGCGCGTGTTGCGGTTGAGCAGTCGCGCCTTCAGCCGCGTCTCGGTAGCGGCCACCTGCTTGGTGACCGTGGGCTGGGTGGTGTTGAACTCGCGCGCGGCCTTGGAAAAGCTGCCGGTTTCCACCACGCGCACGAACATTTCCATGGCAAGTAGTCGGTCCATGCCCCCGATGCTAGGCGCATTCATTCCAGTTTGGAATAGCTTTTATGGCCCTGCGGCGTCTTCTGCCAATAGCCCCCGCTCCCTAAAGTCGCACCAACCCCCAATTCGAGACACTCAAGGAGATATCCATGGCAAAGATGACCGCAGCCCAGGCAGCCGTCCTGGTGATGGAAAAAGAAGGCGTGACCCAGGCATTCGGCGTGCCCGGCGCCGCCATCAACCCGCTTTACTCGGCGCTGCGCAAGCAGGCCAGCATCGCCCACATCCTGGCACGCCACGTGGAAGGCGCCTCGCACATGGCCGAGGGCTACACCCGCGCCAAGGCCGGCAACATCGGAGTGTGCATCGGCACCTCCGGCCCCGCCGGCACGGACATGATCACCGGCCTGTACTCGGCCTGGGCCGATTCGATCCCAATTCTCTGCATTACCGGCCAGGCCCCGCGCGCCCGCCTGTACAAGGAAGACTTCCAGGCGGTGGACATCGAGTCCATCTCCAAGCCGGTCACCAAGTGGAGCGTGACCGTGCGCGAACCCGGCCAGGTGCCGCAAGTGTTCCAGCAGGCCTTCCACCTGATGCGCTCGGGCCGTCCCGGCCCCGTGCTGATCGACCTGCCCTTCGACGTGCAGATGGCGCAGATCGAGTTCGACATCGACACCTACCAGCCGCTGACCCCCTACAAGCCGGCGGCCACCCGCGCCCAGATCGAGAAGGCGATCGCCATGCTCAACGAGGCCGAGCGCCCGCTGATCGTGGCCGGCGGCGGCATCATCAACGCCGACGCGTCCGACCTGCTGGTCCGCTTCGCCGAAGCCACCGGCGTGCCGGTCATCCCCACCCTGATGGGCTGGGGCATCATCCCCGACGACCATCCGCTGATGGCCGGCATGTGCGGCCTGCAGACCAGCCACCGCTACGGCAACGCCACCATGCTCGCCAGCGACTTCGTGCTGGGCATCGGCAACCGCTGGGCCAACCGCCACACCGGCTCGGTCGACGTCTACACCAAGGGCCGCAAGTTCGTGCACGTGGACATCG
>JAFECZ010000807.1 GCA_018241905.1 Pseudomonadota bacterium | reverse complement strand
AGGCGCCGTGCCGCATCGACGCAGCCGGAAAGGGCTTGCTGAGAAAGCGCGAGCCCTTGAGCCCGAAGCGCCAGGGCACGTCCATGGCCTTGGAGATGCCGATGCGCGGCCCCACCAGCAATTCAACATCGCCGCGCTCGGCAGCCAGCAGGCGAAAGGGCGGCCGGTCCAGCCGGTGGCCGCCGAAGCTGCCGTCGATGCCCAGCGCCTGTCCGACCCGGCCCGGCCCCGAGCACAACAGCCGCTCGTCGTGCAGCCCGCGCCGCTCGCGCATGCGCGGCAGGCCTTGCGTGGGTTCGATGGCGCGAATGAGCACGCCGGCGCCATGCCCTTCCTCGCGGCACACGAAATTCAGGCACCAGTGGATGCCGTAGGAGCGATAGACATAGCTGCAGCCGGGCGGGCCGAACATCACGGCATTTCGCACCGTCGGCCCGACAAAGGCATGCGAGGCGGGGTCGGTGCGGTCGTAGGCCTCGGTCTCCACGATGACGCCGCCCACACCGTCGACCAGCACGGTCACGCCGATGAGCTGCTGCGCCACCTCGTGGGCGTCGGCGCCGAAGTCGATACGGGCCAGGGCCTTCATGGCGATGAGGCGGCCATGCCGGCCGAACGCGCTACGGGCAAAGGTTGCATAGACGACATGAATACTTTGTACCTAGCATCGCGGCTTTTGAATGCTGTCCCCAATTCTGGCCCCTCTCATTCGAAGCGAGATTTGCCGTGACCTCCTGCACATGCCCTGAACTTCCTCGTCCCACCGGAGCGGCCCGATGAGCCGCGGCAAGACCTGGCTCAAGCGCATCGGCCTGGTGCTGCTGTTCCTGCTTGCGCTTGCAGCAGCGGCGCTGTTTGCCGGCGACCACCTGGCCACCCAGAAAATGCATCGCAGCGTCGACGTCCAGGTGCAGCCGGTGGCCTACACGGACGACGCCGCTGCCATCGAGCGTGGCCGCTATCTCTTCGCGTCGCGCGGCTGTGTCGACTGCCACGGCGCACAGGGCAACGGCCACATGTTCCTGGACGACGGCAAGGGCATGCGCATCGCCGGGCCCAACATCAGCCCCGGCCCCGGCAGCGTGGTGAAGGACTACCAGCCGGTGGACTGGGTGCGCACCATCCGCCACGGCGTCAACCCCAACGGGCGGCCGCTGATGATCATGCCCAGCGAGGACTACAACCGCTTCACCGACGAGGACCTCGCGTCGCTGGTGGCCTACATCCGCCACCTTTCGCCGGCCCAGGGCGGCGGGCCGGTCATCGACCTGCCCCTGCCGGTGCGCGCCATGTACGGCTTCGGCCTGATCCACGACGCAGCCGCGCGCATCGACCACGCCAAGCCGCCCGAGCAGCCGGTGCCCGACGCGGTGACGGTGCAGCACGGCGCCTACGTGGCCAACATGTGCATCGGCTGCCACGGCGCGAAGCTGGCCGGCGGCAAGGTGCCCGGCGGCCCGCCCGACTGGCCGCCCGCCGCCAACCTCACGCCCGGCGAAG
>JAFECZ010000806.1 GCA_018241905.1 Pseudomonadota bacterium | reverse complement strand
AGGTCTGCGGCGCCTACGGAACGATGGTCAATTCACCCTTCAACCGCTATTGGCGGGATGCGAAGACCTTCGAGATCGGAGGCGGCTCCATGGAGATTCTCAAGAACACCATCGGCCGCTTCCTCAGCCGGCTTGAGATCGCCGAGCCGCCGGCCTGAGCGCGGCGCAACGGCCCCGGCCCTCGACTGGCAGTTCAGGGCCACCAAGACATCCAGACCACCAAGACCATCCGGAGACAAAGAGCATGAGACCCACACGTAGAACCATTCTCTGCGCCGGCGCCGCGGGGTGCGCCGCCTTGATATCCGCTCCGTTGCGAGCGCAAACCTACCCCTCGAAGCCCATCCGCCTGGTCGTTCCCTTCGCACCGGGCGGCAACATCGACGTTACGGCGCGTGCACTTGGACCTGCGCTTGAGGCCGTGCTCAAGCAGCCGCTCGTGATCGACAACCGGCCCGGCGCCGGTGGCGCCATCGGAACGGCCATGGCGGTTGGAGCGCCGGCCGACGGCTACACCCTTGTGCTCGGGGTTCCAAGCATGGTGACCACGCTGCCACTCATCCAGTCAGCCCAGTACACGATGGCCGACGTCGCGCCTGTGTCGTTGGTCAGCCAAACCTCTGTCGTTCTGGTGACTCGCAAAAGTGACGCGAGGTTTGGCAGTTTGGCCGACTTGGCAGCGCTGGCGCGCAAGCAGCCCGGCGCCCTATCGGCCGGTCACCCTTCCCCCGGGTCGCCCAATCATCTCGCGCTGCTGCAGACGGAGACTGCGGTCGGCTCGTCGTTCAACGTGATCCCCTACAAGGGCAGCGCTCCGGCGCTGGTGGACCTGATCGGAGGCCAACTGGATATGTACTTCGATCAATTGCCCAGTGCGTTGCCATACATCAAGTCCGGTCAGCTGCGTGCGTTGGCGGTCTGCAGCCTGTCGCCCGACCCGATGCTTCCCGACGTCAAGACCGTGGGACAGCAGGGACTGCAAGGCTTCGATGCCACGACATACGCTGGCGTGTTCGCACCGGCAAGAACGCCGGCTCAGGTTCTCGCCACCTTGGAGCAGGCAATAGCCCAAGCCACGCGCGATGAACGTATGCAGAGCGTCCTGCGGAATCTCGGCAGCACTGCCAAGTCCTCCACGCAACGGGAGTTCACGCAACTGTTGCAGACAGAGGCCTCGCTCGCCAAGCGTTTTCTTGGCGAGGGCCGGCTCAAGAAAGAAGCCTAGTGATCGGCACTAGGAGTTGTTGTACTCATGAACACACTACCCAACCAAGATCCGGAAGGAAGCGAGCGCTTCCTCAACTTGGTAGTCTTCAAATGGCTGATGTCTGGCATCGGCTGGTGGGTCGATCTGCCGCGCCTTCGGAGCGACAAGGCGTACATGGACGAATGCCTACGACGGGCGCTGAGGAGTGACTCAGAGTTGCTACAGACGCGTGGTGTCGAAATGCTGGGCTTACGACGCGGTTCAGATGCCCATTGCGACGCTGCCATTGCCGTCA
>JAFECZ010000805.1 GCA_018241905.1 Pseudomonadota bacterium | reverse complement strand
GGTGTCGAGCTTGTAGCTGCGCGCCACCCGGGCGATCTCGCCGTGGTATTGCTCGATGAGCTCGAAGGTCCAGTCGGAGGGGCTGGGCAGCGGCTCGCGCGTCCTGGGCCTGCTGGCGACCGACTCGTTGTCACTGCTCATGATGGCGCTCCCTCCTTCTTGAACAGCTCGCGGAACACGGGGTAGATGTCCGCCGCGTCCGAGACCTTGCGCATGGCGAAGTTGGGGTGCGCTTCGGCCAGCTGCGCATATTCTTCCCACAGGTTCTGCTCGGCGTCCGCGACCTGCACGTAGGCGTAGTAGCGCACCAGGGGCAGCAACTGCTCGTCCAGGATCTTGCGGCACTGGCCGCTGTCCTGGTGCCAGTTGTCGCCGTCGCTGGCCTGGGCGCCGTAGATGTTCCACTCGTTGCTGGGGTAGCGGGCCCGCACGATGTCGTGCATGAGCTTGAGCGCGCTGCTCACCACCGTGCCGCCGGTTTCCGTGGTGTGGAAGAACTCGTCCTCCGTCACCTCGGTGGCCTGCGTGTGATGGCGGATGAACACCAGCTCGATCTTGTCGTAGTGCCGCGTGAGGAACAGGTACAGCAGCATGAAGAAGCGCTTGGACATGTCCTTGCGCGCCTCGTCCATGGAGCCCGACACGTCCATCAGGCAGAACATCACCGCCTTGGCCGAGGGCACCGGCACGCGCACCCGGTTGCGGTAGCGCAGGTCGATCGGGTCGAGGAAGGGAATGCGCTTGGCGTTCTTCTTCATCTCCTCGATCTTCAGCTCGGTTTCCTTGATCTCGCGGATGAGCAGCTCGTCTTCCTCGGCGCGCGGGTTGCGCTTGAGCTTGAGAAGGTGCTCTTCGAGCAGCCGCAGCTCGCGCCGCGGCTCGCCGCCCAGCGCAATGCGCCTGGACAGCGCCCCGCGCATCGAGCGCACCACGTGCAGGTTGCTGGGCATGCCGTCGGTGACGAAGCCCGCGCGGTGGCTCTTCCACTCCGGCACCTCGGCCAGCTGGGTGCGGATGAGGTGCGGCAGCGCCAGGTCCTCGAAGAAGACCCGCATGAATTCTTCCTTGGTCAGGCGAAAGACGAAGTCGTCTTCGCCTTCGCCGCTGTCGGAGGCCTGCGAGCCGCCGCCGCTGCCGCCGCCGCTGGGCGGGCGCTCGATGCGGTCGCCCTTGACGTACTCGCGGTTGCCGGGGTGCACGTATTCGCGGTTGCCGCCTTCGCCGTGGCCGAACACCGGTTCGGATACGTCGTGGCGAGGCAGCGTGACGTCTTCGCCTTGCTCCAGGTCGCGGATGCCTCGTCCGCTGACAGCGCGTTTCACCGCCTCGCCGATCTGTTCGCGGTATCGGCGCAGGAACCGTTCTCGATTGCCGATGGACTTGTTCTTTCCGGACAACCGGCGATCGATGATCTGCTGCAGAACGGACAAGGATCGTTCTCCTCAAGTGGGCAGCGCCTGCGCGTGCGGCGCCACCCCCTCATTCTTCATGAACTCTTGCGAAC
>JAFECZ010000804.1 GCA_018241905.1 Pseudomonadota bacterium | reverse complement strand
GTTCTTCGGGCGCAGCGGCCGCATGCTGGCCCAGAGCCAAAGAGAGCAGCGCCTGAAGTTCGAGGTCATGGTTCCGGTCATGAAGGATCGGGCGCCCACAGCGGTGTGTTCCTTCAATTGGCACCAGCAGCACTTCACCGGCAAGTTCGGCATACAGAGCCGCGACGGGGAAGCGGCGCACACGGCTTGCCTGGGCTTCGGCCTCGAGCGCATCGCCATCGCATTGTTCGCGACCCACGGCTTTGTCCTGCGCGACTGGCCCGCGCAGGTCCGCGAACTGCTGGACGTCGACCTCGCACTCGAGGCCCGTCTCGATTCGACGAAGGCTTGAACGATGACCGCGAGCGTGCAAGGAATCGATGCGCTGACCCAGGCCGTCCGCGGCCAACGGCCGACGGCTGCCATGCGCGTCGGCATCGACGCCGTCGCAGTCAGCGAAATCGAGCGGTCGCTGGCGAGCTTCGGCGACCGCTTCGTGCAGCGCATGTTCACCCCGCACGAAATTCACGCGGCCAAAGGATCGGCCGAAAGGCTGGCCGCACGGTTCGCGGCCAAGGAGGCGGCCATCAAGGCGTTCGACATGCCGGAGGCTGCGATCGACTGGCGCAACATCGAGTTGCGCAGCGAGGCATCGGGCCGCCCCAGCCTTCATCTCTACGGGCCCGCGCTGGCGTCCGCGCGGGCGTTGGGCACAGAGGTGTTGTCCGTTTCCCTGGCTCACGAGCAAGGGATGGCCATCGCGATCGTCATCGGCGTTCCGGAGAACAACAGCCCGAGGGCCAACACGGCATCGCCAAAACCGCGTGCGCGCAAACACGGCAAGAGCGCCGTCACAAATCACAAATCACAAATCAATCAGCAGGGATCATGAACACAAGAACGATCGAATTCGACCCAGTCACGCACAAGGTTCGGGAGGTGCTGGCCAAGCACGGGCGCCTGTCGCAGGACCCCGTCACGCTGGATGACGACGCCAGCCTCAATGAGGCGGGAATGACTTCGCACGCCAGCGTCAACGTCATGCTGGCGCTCGAGGCCGAGTTCGGAGAAATACCGGACCGGATGCTGACGCGCAGCGTGTTTCAGAGCATCGCGTCGATCACCCGAGCCATGAGGGCCCTGCAGGGCCTTTGATCGGCGTTTCGTAGACCCGGCTTCGGGCGCCAAGGCGCTCCGCCTGTACGGCCGCGCCTTGCGGTCGGGGGTCTCCTTTTCCTCCGCGCTCATGAAATCAAGATCACCTGATATGCCGTCGGTGCGCAGAACGCTTTCCATCATGGGAATCCGCGGCGTTCCAGCCCAGCACGGCGGTTTCGAAACCTTCGCGGAAAAGCTCGCCCCCTTTCTGGCGGCAGCCGGATGGCGCGTCACGGTCTACTGCCAGGAAGACGACACGCTGCCGGCTCGCGAAACCACCTGGGAGGGGGTGCGCCGCATTCACATCGGCGTCGGCAAAGACTCCGCGGCGGCCACCGTCCGGTTCGACTGGGCGTGCGTGTCGCATG
>JAFECZ010000803.1 GCA_018241905.1 Pseudomonadota bacterium | reverse complement strand
TCGTGCAGATAGGGGCTACTTCATTCGCGCGGTATGAAATTTCGACGGCGACGCTGTAAGGACGCCAAGCGCGCTGGCCGGCTACAGTTGGCCAGAAGCGGACACCCAGGTCCGTTACCTGAATCGGATACAACCTCGGCATGAATGCCGACGAATTGCCAGACCATCGGTCTTCCGAGCACCATGGGCTCGTCATTGTCGAGGGCATCATGGGCTCCGGAAAGTCGACAACTATGAGGTTCGTCGCGAAGGCGCTGGAGGATGCCGGCTGCCAGGCGCTTGCAGTCCACGAGCGCACCGACCCGCACCCCGTGCGGGCCACCGACGAGCTCCAGCACTGGTTCGAACCCTGGGTCGAATCCACGGCCGAGCAACTGGCGGGTCGCGCAGTTGCACGGTGGAGATCGTTTGTTGAAAGGGCCCAACTAGGACCTGCCGTGCCCGTGCTGGACGGCCAGCTCTTCCACGGCGACCTTACCAATCTCTTCCTGATGGAGGCGAGCTTCGATGAAATCGCGGCGTACTGCGAGACATTGGCCCGGCTCATCGGGCCATTGCGCCCGCTCGTCGTGTACCTTCGCCAGGAAAGCGTGGAGCGCGCCGTACGCACCGTTTGCGCAGAGCGGGGGGAGGCCTGGGTGAAATATCAGATCGACTGGAAGTTGAAAGGACCGTACGCGGTGCGCCGGAACTTGGTTGGTCTGGAAGGCCTCATCGCCCTGTATCAGGACTATCGGCTCATGACAGACGCGCTGTTCGACCGCCTGACGCTGGACAAGATGGTCATTGAGAATTCCGAGCGAGACTGGGCTCGGTACAACCAGCAGGTTCTCGAGCGACTCAGCCTGGACGGCCTCCCAAGCACCGAGTAAGACGCAGGCCAGGAGGCAGAATGCGCCCACAAGTCGACGTTCGCTGCTGTCCTTCAGCTCCGCGCTCTTGAACTGAAAGATGCTTCAGTGGACGCACGTGTGAGCTAACCCTCTGGCCACGCAATCCGGTCACAAACCGACATCCCTTGCATATGACGATTTCCTCCCATGAACCTTGAGATCACCTACCAGCTTGTTGGTACCGGTTGGTCTAAGTGCACTATCAGGACGGATTCGTCAGAGTGCGTGGTGACAGCGTCGTATCTGTCCGATGCACTTAAAAGTTTGGTGCTCGGGGCGCTGGGAATCCTGTCGGGATTCAATTCTGTTTCGTTCTCCTTTGACGAGGAGCCGGGGGAGTATCGATGGGTGATTCAGCGGACCGATGCCAACGAAGTCCAGATTCAAATCCTCTCGTTCGAGGAGCTATGGGGCAACCGCCCAAATTCCGAAGGAACGCCCAAATGGGCCTTCAACTGTCAGCCGGCTGTGTTTGCAGTGGCGGTCAAAGCGGCGGCGGCGGCGGTCCTCGCTGAACATGGCGAAGCCGGCTATCTTGAAAAGTGGTGCCAACATCACTTTCCGACGAGGGAACTTGACCTGCTAAGCGATTTGGTTGCTCTGCGTGTCGACTA
>JAFECZ010000802.1 GCA_018241905.1 Pseudomonadota bacterium | reverse complement strand
CCGCGACCTGGTGATCGCCTGGCGCAACGGCGCGGCGGTGCGCCTGCGCGACGTGGCCCGGGTGGATGACGGCGTGGAGAACACGCGCACCATCGGCCTGTTCAACGGCGCGCCGGCGGTGGTGGTGCTCATCACGCAGCAGCCGGGCGCCAACATCATCGAGACGGTGGACAGCGTGCGCAACCTGCTGCCCGAGCTGCGCGCCCAGCTGCCGGCCGACATCGCGGTGCAGGTGGCGTCGGACCGCACCAACTCCATCCGCGCGTCGCTGCGCGAGGTCGAGGCCACGCTGATCATCTCGGTCGGCCTGGTGGTGCTCGTGGTGGGCCTGTTCCTGCGGCGCGCGCGCGCCACGGTGATTCCGGCGGTGGCCACGGTGGTGTCGCTCATGGCCACCTTCGGCGTGATGCACCTGCTGCACTTCTCGCTCAACAACCTCAGCCTGATGGCGCTCACGGTGGCCACCGGCTTCGTGGTGGACGACGCGATCGTGGTGCTGGAAAACATCCAGCGCCACATCGAGGCCGGCATGGGCCGCGTGCAGGCTGCGCTCAAGGGCGCGCGCGAAGTGGGCTTTACCGTGCTGTCCATCAGCCTGTCGCTGGTGGCGGTGTTCATCCCGCTGCTGTTCATGGGCGGGCAGGTGGGGCGGCTGTTTTCCGAGTTCGCCATCACGCTGTCGGCGGCAGTGCTGATCTCGCTGGTGGTTTCGCTGACCACCACGCCCATGATGTGCGCTGCGCTGCTGCGCTCCGAACACTATTACGAGAAGAAGAGCGGTCCGCCCGGCCGCCTGGCCCGCGCTGCCGAGCGCGTGTGGGACGTGATCCTGCGCACCTATGCGGCCAGCCTGGACTGGGCGCTGGCGCACAAGGTGCTGGTCATGCTCATCCTGGCGGTGGTGGTGGGCCTGAACTTCGAGCTGTTCAAGGCCATTCCCAAGGGCTACTTTCCGCAGCAGGACAACGGGCAGATGATCACCGGCATCCGCGCCGACCAGAGCATCTCGTCGACCGCGCTCAACGACAAGCTCAAGCAGGCGGTGGACATCATCCACGCCGACCCCGCGGTGGACACCGTGGTGGGCTTTGCGGGCGGCTCGCGCGCCGGCGGCGGCTTCATGTTCGTCAACCTCAAGCCGGTCGGCGAGCGCAGCGTGAAGACCCAGCAGGTGATGGACCGGCTGCGCCCGCAACTCAACCAGATCGCGGGCCTGCGCGTGTTCCTCGGCCCGGTGCAGGACCTGCGCATGGGCGGGCGCCAGAGCAACGCCACTTACCAGTACACGCTGCGCAGCGACAACCTGGCCGACCTGCGCGCATGGTCGGCCAAGCTGACCGAGCGGATGGGGCAGTACCCGCAACTCATCGACGTGGACGGCGAGAGCAGCGACAACGGCGTGGAGACCTACGTCGACATGAACCGCGAGCAGGCGGCGCGCCTGGGCGTGAACACCAGTGCCATGAACACGGCCCTGTACAACGCCTTCGGCCAGCGCAGCGTGGCCA
>JAFECZ010000801.1 GCA_018241905.1 Pseudomonadota bacterium | reverse complement strand
TGGACGTGGGCCTGAGCTACATCAAGCTGGGCCAGGCCGCGACCACGCTATCGGGCGGCGAGGCGCAGCGCGTGAAGCTGGCGCTGGAGCTGTCCAAGCGCGACACGGGCCGCACGCTCTACATCCTGGACGAGCCCACCACCGGCCTGCACTTCGCCGACATCGAGCTGCTGCTCAAGGTGCTGCACCAGTTGCGCGACGCGGGCAACACCATCGTGGTCATCGAGCACAACCTGGACGTGATCAAGACTGCCGACTGGCTGATCGACATGGGCCCCGAAGGCGGCGCCGGTGGCGGCACGGTGGTGGGCGAAGGCACGCCCGAGGACATTGCGGCCAACGAGGCGAGCCACACGGGGCGCTATTTGCAGCGGCTGCTGCCGGACGAGACCAGGAAAACGACGGCGGGCTGATCGGCTGCTGCGCTTCAGGCCGTGGCGGCCGTGGCGCCCGTGCCGTGCAAGCTCCGATACGCCGCCGGCGCCTGGCCGGTCCACTTGCGAAAGGCCTTGCGGAAGTTCGAGGCCTCGGAGAACCCCACCCGCTGCCCCACCTCCTCCACCGACAGCGTGGTCTGCGTCAGATATTCGCTGGCCAGCGCAGTGCGCACCTCGTCCACCAGTTCCTGATAGTTGCGGCCCTGTGCCATCAGGCGCCGCTGCAGGGTCCGTCCCGACATGCCCAGGCTGTGCGCCATTTCATCCAGCGCCGGGAAGTCGCCGCAGCTGTTGAAGCAGGCGGTGCGGATGCTGTGCTCCAGTTCGGACACCCCGGGCAGGGCCAGCATCAGGCGCTGGCACATCTGGGCGCACAGCTGCGCGGTGATCGGGTTGGCGTTCGGACAAGGTGCGCCGAGGACGCAGGCGTCGAAGTGCCACTCGAGCGCACCGGCATCGAACTGCACCGGGCAGCCGAATGCCCGCTCGTAGGCGGCCCCGTGCGCCGGCCGCGCATACGGAAGGCACAGCAGGCGCGAGGGCACCGGCGCCTCCAGTACCAAGGTGGCCAGCCGCAGCACCGAGGCGAACCAGTATTCGGTGACCAGCGGCAGCACCTCGCCCAGGGCCTGCATGTCGCGGCCCTCGAACACGGCCGTGTCGCCCTGAACGCGAAAGCGCTTCTCGATCACCGGCCCGAGGAGCTTCACGTGGCGCACACCCAGTGCGACCGCATCGCCGAAGGTGGGGCTGCTGGCCAGCGCGTAGCCGTACACGCCGAAGTCGCTCAGCCGCTGGCGCGCGCCGGCGCGCAGGCCCAGGTCGGGCCACCTGGACAAGCGCTGCGCATTGCGGAACACGACGATCTTCTGCGCCTGTGAGATGGCGGCCTGCGGGTCGTGCAGCCGGCTGGGGTTGAGGCCCGTGCCTTGCAGCAGGGCGTCGGCCGACACGCCCTGCGCCTGCATCTCGGCAAACAGCGCGCCCAGCGCCAGCAAGGAGTGGGCCGCGCCGCCCAGGCCATCTGAGTAGGTGCCGACAATGTCGGCGGACGACTGATCCGTGCTCATCGC
>JAFECZ010000800.1 GCA_018241905.1 Pseudomonadota bacterium | reverse complement strand
GTTTCAAGACTAGCGCTCACCGGGCTTGTGCTCACGGCGCTTTCGACCGGGGCTCAAGGCTTCGAATGGCCCGGCGCCGCAACGAACCAGACACAGGCGACCACCATCGCCTTGACCGAACTGCCGGCGGAAGGACAACGGACCTATCAGGCCATTTTCAATGGCGGACCGTTTCGGTACGACAAGGACGGCAGCGTGTTCGGCAATCGCGAACGCCAGCTGCCACGCGAAGCGCGCGGCCACTATCGCGAATACACGGTCGAAACCCCGGGTGCGCGCAACCGCGGAGCGCGGCGCATTGTGTGCGGTGGCGCGCAGAAGGCGCCGTCGGCCTGTTGGTATACCGCGGACCACTATGCGAGCTTTCGCCGCATCGTGCCGTGAGCGAGGAATTGGCCAGTATATGTATTGGAGAGGTGCCAGGACGCACCTGACGATGAAATGTTGACGACAACCATGGAAAGACCTCCGGAGATGAACGTATCCCTTCGCGGCGTGCGCCCGAACATCGTGCAGTCGATCCGCGCATTCCGCGTGAGCGACCTGCAGGAGGCGGCGCACTCGGCGGGCCAGCACTTCCTGTATGCCAACCTGGGCAATGCCCAGAGCAAGCAGGACGTGCTCGACCTGATCGCGCAGCAGTTCATGTTCCCGCAGCACTTCGGCAAGAACTTCGACGCGCTGTACGACTGCATGACCGACCCGCTGCACAAGTCGGGCCCGCAGCCCGGCTTCGTGGTGGTGCTCGAGCAGATTCCGGCCAACGCCAAGTTCGACAAGGAAGCGCGCGAGCAGCTGCTGGACATCTTCCGCGACGCCTCGGACTACTGGGGCGATCGCAAGATCCCCTTCCGGTGCTTCTATTCTTTTCTGTAGCCCGTTCTGCACAAGCCAGCCAAGCAGAACGGGCGAACGAGGCTAACAACGAAGGCGCCGCGCTCGAAACAGCATCCGCGCCAGCCCCCGAGGTCGCAGAAGACCCCAACGCCGAGAAGATGCCCACGGACAAGCTCCTGGACGTGTCGCCCCTGGCGCTGCGCATGAGCAGCCCTTTCAACGCCGGCTACTGGCTCGCTGCCGCCTGATTGCAGCCCGCCCCGGCCCAAGAAAAAACCCGCTTCGGCGGGTTTTTTTCTTGTGGCCTCGGTGTTGCATGCCTACAGGCCGAGTGCCAGCGCCACGTATTCCTCGACGGGCACCTCCTCGGCACGCCGCTGGGTGTCGAAATTTCCCGAGAAGCCCTTCGCATCCAGCCATTTGCCCAGCGTGTGGCGCAGCAGCTTGCGCCGTTGGCTGAAAGCTGTCTGCACGAGTTCCTCCAGCAGTTGCGGGCGCACCGGCGCCGGCTGCGCGCGCGGCACCATGCGCACCACTGCGCTGTCCACCCGGGGGGGCGGATCGAAGCTCTCGGGCGGCACGAACAGCACGTTCTCCATCGCATAGCGCCACTGGAGCATCACGCTCAGGCGCCCGTAGTCCGCCGTGGCCGGCGCAGCCACCATGCGGTCGATCACTTCCTTT
>JAFECZ010000007.1 GCA_018241905.1 Pseudomonadota bacterium | reverse complement strand
GAAGGCGGTGCGTTATGCCAACGTGTTCTTCGGCATCACGACCAGCGGCGGCTCGCTCGCCTATCAGAAGCAGGCACCCACCCGCGAGGCCGCCGACAAGCTGGTCGACCAGCGCATGAACGCGCCCTTCACGGCCGACGCGAACGACTTCCTCTATCAATGGGACTCATCGCGCGACTACAACGCCTCGCCGGGGCTCGAGCGCATCCGTGCGCCGCTGCTGGCCATCAACTCGGCCGACGATGAACGCAACCCGCCCGAGTTCGGCATCATGGAACGCGAACTGAAGCGGGTGAAGAACGGCAGCCTGTACCTGATTCCGGCGAGCGAAGAGACTCGCGGGCACGGCACCACCGGGATGGCGCGGTTCTGGAAGGCGCAGTTGCAGGAGTTCATGCAGGCGAGCGAGCGGCGCACGCCTTGAGTGCAAGGCGGCGCCCAGCCGGCGCCCAGCCGGCGCCCAGCCACGCCGCTAGACAGCCTTTGGCACCGCGCCGTGGACGAGCCTGCCCTTGTGAAACACGGCATTGCGCACCGGCAGGCGAGCCACCGCTTCGGCCGAGCAGCTGGCCGGCAGCAGATTGAAGCTCGCCTCGTCCCCGACCTTGGGCCACGCCTGCTCGCCCTTGTCGTTGAGCGGCGTGACGAAGCCCGTTGCAAAACCCAGCGTGCGGCTGATGTCGTACTCGGTGCTGGGGTACTGCAGCCGGGCAATCTCCTGCGCCTTCTGCAGGATGTCGCAGTTGCCGAACGAACTCCACCAGTCCATGACGCTGTCGGTGCCGCAGATCACCTTGACGCCCGCCTCGTGCACTTCGCGCAGCGGCATGGCGCCCTTGCCCAGCGGCACCGCGCTGGCCAGGGTGATGTCCAGCGCCTTCATGCGGGCCGCAAAGTCCTTGAGCTCGTCCTTGGAGAGCTCGGCCAGGGAATAGGCGTGGCTGAAGGTCACCTTGCCTTGCAGCTGCCTGTTCTTCTCCACATGGTCCATGAAGCGGTTGAATGCCGGAATGGCAGTGGCCCGCGGCTCGTGGATGTGGATGTCGATGCCGACGTTGAAATCGGTTGCGAGCTGAACCGTCGTGTCGACCGACTTCTCCATCGCGTGATCGAAGGATGTGGGGTCGACCCCGCCGACAAAGCCGACACCGCCCGACTTCAGGGCCTCGCGCATCAGGCCGACACTGTCGGAGGCCAGCAGGCCGTGCTGCGGAAAGATGATGATCTGCGATTCCAGCGAATCCTTGAAGCGCGCGAGCGACGCCTTGAGGTGTTCGAGGTTGCCCAGCTTGCTGACCGGATCGACATTGCAGTGGCTGCGGCACACGGTCGTGCCCTGCGCATGCATGAGTCGGACCATGGCCGCCGTGCGCTCCTCGGCCACCGGAAGGAGCTTGGGCAGCAGCTCGTGCTCCTGGGCGACGCGGTCCGCCCGGCCATGCTGCGTGGGCAGCGTTGCTTCCCACGGGCCGCCGTAGAAGGTCTTGTCCAGGTGAATATGCATGTCGCGAAAGGTCGGCAGGATCAACTGCCCCTGCGCGTCATAGGCCGCCGCGTCCGCAGGAACGGCCGCCTTCGCATCCAGGATCTGGGCAACCGCCCCGTTGGCGATGCGCAGCGTCTTCAGCTCGGTCTTGGTGTGCGTGATGACCGGCTTGTCGAGCCAGGGCTTCTTGTCTTCGACAAAACCGGTTTCCAGGCGGACGTTGGTCAGGTAGTAGGCGCCCGGCAGGGCCTGCACGCTGGAAACGGGGGTGGTGACCGTGCTCACGTCGATCATGGATGCGGCGGCCGCCTTTCCTGCGTGCCCCATCAGGCTGGCCCCGACAGCCAGGCCTCCGGCACCGATGCCGCCCATGAAGCCGCGACGTGAAAGCCCTGACGTTGTGTTGTCCATGTTGTTGTCCTTTTTGCCATGAGCGTACTGCGTGATTGGCCGGGTCGGCGCATGATAGGTCCGGATCCAGGCGGTGTCGCGTGTTGCGTCGACCCGAAAGAGAGGCGGTATTGCCGCGGGCGAACCGGCGCGCGCCGATCAGGCCTCGCGGCGCCAGAGCCTCCACCACGGCCGGCGCTGCCGCTGTGCCAGCGGGCGGGTGTCGAGGCGGTCCAGCATGCATGCCGCGGCGCCGAACCGGCCCAGCCGGGCGTCGGCGGGCGGGGCTGCGGGCTCGGCAAGCGGCTGCGCTGGGTGGTCGATTTCTCGAGGGCTGGCGAACATCATTTGGAAACATTCTGCTGCGAAGCGTTCGCCAAGCCGTTGCATGTAGGCGACGGACTGACGGGCGGCAAGAATTCATTCATCGGAGCACGTGAAAATCGCACATTCATGAAGTCTTCCTCGTTCCAGATCACCCTCGGTCCACGCTGGGCCGCCTTCGCGCAAGAGCGCGAAGGCGCCCGGATGCTGGGAACCGTGCAGCGCGGCATGCAGATCGGCGCGCTGGCACTTCTTGCCGATGGCACGTACGCACAGGTCAACGGCGACGTGATCGAACCGCTGAACACCAGCCGGGTCCTGCACGCCATGCGCAAGCAGCATGCTGCGCCCCCCCGGCTAGCACGGCCCGCGGCAGCGCCCGTTGTCGTCGTCACGAAAAAGCGCCGCAGGATCGTGCAGCCATAGCAATATCCCGGCGCTGGCCGGACCGTCGGCAATGGCCGGCAGGCGACGGGCGGCCACCGGGCCGGCGACCTTCTCGCCACCCTGCTTGGCCCATTGGCCTATGGCCGGCAACTTCGGTTTGTCCAACAATGGAACAGCTCGGTTGATTCAATCATGGATCGTCGGACCGCCATTTCCGTCGTCGCCGCATCCGCCCTGCTGGCGGCGCCGCTGCGCGGCTTCCCGCAAAGGCCGAACAAGGTCTGGCACATCGGGTTTCTGTCCGGCGCCGCGCGCCCGCCGGATGACGCATTGCCCGCCGCACTGCGGCAGGCCATGCTGGACCTGGGCTACGAGGCCGGCAAGAGCGTGACCTACACGGGGCGCTGGGCCGAAGCCAAGCCCGAGCGCCTTCCAGGGATGGCCGCCGAACTCGTGCGCCTTCCGGTCGATCTGCTGCTCACGCAGGGCGCTCCGGCCGCGCAGGCGGCAAAGGATGCGACGTCGACCATTCCCATCGTCTTCATCGCGCCGGGCGACGCGCAAGGCGTCGGACTGGTCACGAGCATGGCGCGGCCGGGGGGAAACATCACCGGCATCACGGACCTGGCCACCGAATTGAGCGCCAAGAGGCTCGAGTTCCTGACGCAGGCAGTGCCGACCGCGACGCATGTCGCTGTCATCTGGAATGCCAGCGACCGGGCCATGACGCTGCGCTACCACGAGGTCGAGAAAGCCGCAGGCCTGCTGCACATCACCGTCCATCCTCTTGGCGTGCGCAGGCCCGAAGACATCGACGATGCCCTCGCCACGATGACTCAGGTACACCCCGATGCATTCTTCGTGGTCTCGGACTCGCTCACGACCATCAATCGCCAGCGAATCCTTGACTTTGCCGCAACGCAGCACATCCCGGCGATGTACGAGTACGGGCACTATGTCCGCGACGGCGGCTTGATGTCGTACGGCCCGAGCCTGGACGACGAGTATCGTCGCGCCGCGACCTACATCGACAGGATTCTCAAGGGCGCGCGGCCCGGCGACCTGCCCGTGGAGCAGCCCACGCGGTATTACTTCCTCTTCAACCGCAAGACTGCCGAGAGGCTCGACCTTGCAGTCCCGCCGCAACTGCTGCGCCGCGTCGACGAGGTGATCCAGTAGCGCACGCTGGTGCGGCGCCGCGCTGGCGAGTGCGCGGCCGCGCGGCCGCGCGGCGCGCGCATCGGGCTGGCCGTGCGGGACACGGGGGCGACATTCGCGCCGCTTGTCGATTCATCTCGGATGCTTCACCGCCCAGGCCGGATGTCGGGTAGTGTTCGAAGCACGGGGGCTCGGGGCCGGCTCCGAGTTCGACGCATGGTGCATTGGAGCCCAAGAACAGGAGTGCGGAATGTTCAACTGGCTCATCATCTTCGTTCCCATCTCCATCGCCATGGAGCATTTCTATTCGCGCCAGCCCTTGCTCGTGTTCCTGACGGCCTCCATCGCCATCCTCCCGCTGGCCGGCTGGATGAGCCGCGCGACCGAGCACCTGGCGCATCACAGCGGAGAGGGCATCGGCGGGCTGCTCAACGCCACGTTCGGCAACGCCGCCGAACTGATCATCGCGTTTGCCGCACTGCGGGCGGGCCTGCATGACGTCGTCAAGGCCTCGATCGCCGGCTCGATCATCGGCAACATACTGCTGGTGCTGGGCGCGGCCATGTTCGCCGGTGGCCTGCGCCACTCGGAGCAGACCTACAACGCCGCGGGAACGCGTTCGCAGGCCACGCTGCTGACACTGTCCGCCATTGCGCTGGTGCTGCCTGCAGCCTACAGCGCCGCGGTGGGCAGGAGCATCACGCAAGGGGGGCCGCAGCTGCCCGCCGGCCTGGCGCACGACGTGGTGCTGTTGAGCGTATCCATCGCCGTGGTGCTGCTCGCGGTCTACGGCCTGTTCCTCGTTTACTCGCTGATTACGCACGCAGCACTGTTCGCCGGCTCGGCCGCGCATGCCGACGCGCAGGACACCGCGCGGCCGTGGTCGCTGCGCAAGTCGCTGCTCATCCTGGCGGCGTCCACGGGCGCCATCGCCTGGGTCAGCGAAATACTCGTCGGCGCGATCGAGCCGACCGCGCATGAATTCGGCCTGAGCAGCATCTTCGTCGGCGTTTTCGTCGTGGCCATTCTCGGCAATGCCGCGGAGCACGCCAGCGCCATCACTGCGGCGATGAAGAACCACATGGACCTGTCGCTCGCCATTGCCATCGGTTCGAGCGTGCAGGTCGCGCTGTTCGTTGCCCCCGTGCTGGTGCTCGCGAGTCTGTGGGTCGGGCCGACGCCGATGGACCTGGTGTTTCCAGGCGGCCTGGTGGTGACGGTGTTGCTGTCGGTTCTCATCACCGGACAGGTCGCCGGCGACGGCCGCTCCGACTGGCTGCGCGGCATGCTGCTGCTGTGCGTGTATCTGATTTTCGGACTTGCCTTCTTTTTCGTGCCTGCCGCGCCCGGGCCTTGAGCGTTGGTGCCGACAGCTGGCGAAGTTCGCCGGATCGTGTCAACATCGACATCGCGTTACGAGGGTAAACATGCCGCCCTTTGGACATGATGCCTCGCGCCGAGCCTCACAACATGGAAAGGAGAAACACCATGGATCGTCGCAAGATACTCGTTGTCAGTGCAGCTGCCGCTTCGTTGCTGGCCAGCGGTGCGTATGCGAAGGACAAGGCTGCGCAGCAGGCCGAGGTGAAAGCCAAGGCCATGAAGGCGCTCGAGGATTTCTACAAGGCCGACCCCACCATCAGGGATGCGGTCAGCAAGGCCCCGGGCTACGCCGTGTTCACCACCTACGGATTGAGCTTCGGCCTGGGCGGCGCCGGCGGAAAAGGCGTAGCGCACGACAACAAGTCCAAGAAGAACACGTACATGAGCATCGCGCAGGCGAGCGCGGGCCTTCAGATCGGCGCCTCCGACACGCGCTATCTCTTCGTCTTCAATGACGCCAAGGCACTGACCGATTTCATCGACAGCGGATGGGATGCCTCGGCCGGCGCAGGCGCCGGAGCCGGCACCGGGAAAGACGAGGCCAACGTCAAGGCGGGCGCCATAGCGTTTACCGGCGGCAATGCATACGTGCTGACCAAGGCCGGCTTGCAGGCGGGAATCGCGCTTGGAGGCTCGAAGGTCTGGAAGGACAAGGAGCTCAACTAGGATCGGCCGCGCAAATCGTGCCGGCCGATCCCGGTGCACGCGTGACGATAGGCAGCGATCTGGCGAACCTGCCGAAGCTGCAACACGCGCTCGACCATTTCGGCCGGCAGCACGGCATTCCCGTTGAAGCCATCAACCAGCTCCAGGTTGTCCTGGACGAGCTGGCAAGCAACATCATCAAGTACGCATGGCCGGACGGCGCCGTGCATGAGCTGTCGGTGTCCTTCGGTGCCGCCGACGGCGCCGTCACGCTCGAGTTCAACGATGACGGCGCGGCATTCAACCCGCTCGATGCGCCGCCGCCTCGACCGCTCCAACCCGGGGAGCGCCCTCGTCCCGGCGGCGTCGGCCTTCACATGGTGCGCCAGCTGGTCGACGGGATGGCCTATGCCCGCATCGGCGCGACCAATCGCATCACAATCACCAAACGTTTGAACTAGGAGCGCAAGGAACGGTCATGGCAGAAGGCTCGTTGCAGATCCAGGAAGCAAAGAAGGGCGACGTGTGCGTCGTGACCCTTGCAGGCCGCATCGACAGCACCAACGCGGAGCAGCTCATGACCCGCCTGGGCGCCCTGCTCGGCGCGGGAGAAACCCGCGTCCTCGTCGACTTGAAGCAGGTCGTCTACCTGACGAGTGCGGCGTTCCGGGCCTTGCTCGTCGCCGCGGACGAGGCAGAGCGAAGAGCCGCGCAGTTCACTCTATGCAGCGTCGTGGGCCAAGTGCGAGAGTTGTTCGAGATGGGCGGCCTGCTCGACGCGTTCGCCATCCACGGGAGCTGCGACGAGGCGATCCGCCAGTTGAACTGAGGCGAATGCCTGTCAGCGGCCTGCCGCGGTCGGCCGCCAGCGCAGGGCGAGCATTGTGACGTCGTCCGCCGGCGGGGCGCCTGCCGCGAAGGCATCGATCGCGTCCTTCACCTGCGTCACCACGGCCTGCGCGCTCGAGTCGCCCGAGACCTCCAGCAGCGCCTGGAGCCGCTCGTCTCCATACATCTCCCCGGACGCGTTGGCGGCTTCGCACACGCCGTCCGTGCAGACGAACAGCGTGTCGGCCACTTCCAGCTCGATGGCGCTGGTCGTGTAGCGCGCCGCCGGCCGGATCCCGAGCGGCGGCTGCGGCGCACTGCCCAGGCGCTCGATGCGGCGTGCAGCGCTGATCCTGCAGGGCGGCGGGTGGCCGGCGTTCGCGAAGGCAAGCGCGCCGGTGCGTACGTCGAGTGTGCCCATGAAGACGCTGACGAACATCTTCTCCCGGTTGTTCTGGCACAGCTCGCGATTGACCGTGTTCAACACGCGGTCCGGCGCGACATCGGTCGCACCGACCTCGTGCAACAGTTCGACGGCCATGCGAACCAGGCTGCGCGTGCGGGCCATGAACATGGCGGCATCGGCGCCCTTGCCCGAGACATCGGCGACAAGAAAGCAAAGGCGATCGGGCGACGGGTAGAAGAAATCGTAGAGATCGCCGCCGACCTCTCGCGCCGCCTGCATCAGCGCATGAATGTCGACCGGCTGCTGTTCGGTGCAGGCCGGAAACTCGCGCGGCAGCATGCTGACCTGCAGCCGCCGCGCCGCCTCCAGCTCCTTTTCCAGTCGGCTCAGGCTGGCGCGCAGCTCATCGCGCAACCTCTTCTTCTCGAGGCTCGCCCCGACGCGCGCCGCAAGGAGCGTCGGATTGAACGGCTTGGGCAAATAGTCCTCGGCGCCGAGCTCGACGCAGCGGATGACGCTTTCGAGCTGGTCGAGCGCGGAAATCATGATGACGGGAATGTCGCGCCGGCGCGGGTCGGCCTTGAGCTGCTCCAGTACTTCGTAGCCGTTCATCTCCGGCATCATCACATCGAGCAGCACCAGGTCGATCTCGCGCTGGCCCAGCAGCTCGAGCGCCTCGCGGCCGTTGGTCGCGGTTTCGACATTCGCATAACCCTGGCGCTTCAACCGCTGGCGCAAGGTGTAGCGGTTGTCCTCGTTGTCGTCGACGACCAGCAGGCGTGCCTCGAAGCATGTCATACGCGCACATCAGTGGTTGAAGTGGAACAGGACCGCCGAGCGGCCCGCCTTGTACGTGCTCGTCACCCGGTCGGCGTAGCGCCGGAGCATGTAGCCGGCAAGCTTTCGCTCGCCCTCCTCCGAGGCAATGATTTCCGCCTTCGATGGGCGCTGCTCCGGAAGCTCGAGCGCCGCGCCGACGTAGGAAACGCGTACTTCCAGGTTGAATTCGTCGAAGGTCGCATCGATCTGGAGCGGGCCTTGGGGACTGCAGCCGACAATGATCGTCTCGACGGACTGGGTGAGGTTGAACTGCGCGCGCTCGATGACGTCGCGGCGCGCTCCCCAGCGCTGGCCGGCGGCCTCCATGAAGTCGTAGAGCCTGTCCCCTTCCAGCGGCCCGACCGGCAGCACGAGGCTGGCGCGCTTGGTCACGCCAATGCGAAAGAGCGCGTTCAGCCCGAGCGCCGTGATGGTGCCGAAGGCCATCGACGTGCCGAAAAGCGTCTGCATCTCCGCGGGAAGCGACTGGAAGAATGCGGGAAAGATGTCCACGGCCAGGCCGAAGACGAGCGCGAAGCCGATGACGATCGTCTTTCGAGCGTCCAGCAAGCGGGACGTGATGATCTCCAGCCCGTTGACCACGATGAACGTGGAGGAAAAGACCAGGGCAGCGCCGGCGACTGCCCGCGGCATCAGGTAGAAGAGCATCCCGAGGCGCGGCACGAAAGCCAGCACCAGCAGCATCGCCGCGATCGCATAGCCGATGCGCCGGCTCAGGACGCCGGTGGCGGCGGCCAGGCCGACGGCCGAGGTGGACGAGCTGAGACCCGACGCGCCGACGCCACCCGCGACCATCGTCGCCAGCCCGTCGGCAAGAACGCCGCGCGAGACCGATTGCAGGTCCGGCCGCTTCCAGTCGCTGTCGTTCGCCCTCTGCGATGTGGTCACGTTGCCCGTGACCTTGAGCGTGGCCGCGATCGCCGCCACGCCGAACGGAATCAGCAGGCTCGGCTCGAAGGACCAGCCCAGGTGGCTGACCTGCGGCAGGGCCACCAGCGCGCTGGTGTCGAGCGCACCGAAGCTGGTGCGCCCCGTCAGCACCGCCATCGTGTAGCCCGCCACCATGCCGATGAGCACGCTCAGCAGCCGGAGCATGCCGCGACTCCAGATGTTGAGCACGAGCATGACCAGGACGGTTGCGAACCCGATGCCAAGGTCCTGCAGGTCCCCCTGCGCGCCGGCGGCGCCGAAGATGCTGCGCAAGCCGACAATCCCGGTGGCCACGCCGATCAGCAGCACCACCAGGCCGCTGATCTCCGGCGGGAGAAGCGAGCGCATGTGCTTCATGGCGCGCGACAGAAGCACTTCCGCGGCGCCCGCGGCCACCGTCATGCCGAAGACGAGCGGCAGACCGCCCATCTTGGCGGCCAGCAGCGACGGGACGAGATAAATGACCGAAGTGCTCGGCTGGCACAGGAAGCGCGAGCCCGCCGGGCCGGCACCGATCACCTGCAGCAGCGTGCCGATGGCCATCGCGACGAGCGTGAGACTGACCATCGCCGCCGCGGTCTGTGCCGAAGCGCCCGTCGCCTGGGCCAGCAGCACCGGATAGACAAGGTCCATCGACATGAGGGCAACGTGCTGCAATCCGGCCAGGACCAGGACCCCGCCCGGCGGCTTGTCGCCCACGGCATACGCGACGTTCGGCGGGGGTGTCATCCGTCGGCCGGCAAGAGCGCCTGGATCTTTGCGCGCAGCCTGGCAATGTCGACTGGCTTGGTGTCGTAGTCCTCGCAGCCCGCGTCGAGCGCCTTCTGCCGGTCCCCCGCCATGGCGTGCGCCGAGAGCGCGATGACCGGGATGCTGCGCGTCTCGCTCATGGCCTTGAGCTGCCGCGTCGCCTCCCATCCGTCGAGCCCCGGCAGCCGCAGGTCCATCAGGATCAGGTCGGGCTGCTCGGTCCTGGCCATCGAGACGCCCTGCTCGCCGTCGGTGGCGACGATGATCGTGTATCCCGCGCGGCCCAATCGGTTCCGGATGACGTAGATGTTGTCGTCGTTGTCCTCGACGTACAGGATCTTCATGCGGCGGGCTCCAGCGCCGAAGCGTCTTCTTCGCGAATCGTGAGCGACGCGAGCCTTGCGCTGACCTCGTGCAGCAGCTGCTCGCGGTGCTGCCCGCTCTTGTGGATCACGCTGGCGACGAAGCCGTTCAGGCGCCGGTGCTCCTCGCCGGACAGGTCGAGCGCGGTGACGACGACCACGGGAATGTCTCGCCAGCCCGCGCGACGTCGAAGCTCGGCCAGGAACTCGAAGCCGTCCATCTCGGGCATCATCAAGTCGAGCACGATCGCATCCGGCTCGCATGCCTGGACGGCCTGCAGCGCGAGTCGGCCATTGGCCGCCTCCATCACCTGCCAGCCCTCGCGCTCCATGCCGTGGCGCACCAGCATCCGCGCCGGCTCGTCGTCGTCGACGACCAGGAGCTGCCCGCCGCTGCGCCGGCAGATCGTGCGCAAGGTGCTCGCCAGGCGCTCGCGGTTCACGGGCTTGATCAGGTAGTCGGTGGCGCCCAGCGTGTAGCCGCGCTGCTTCTCGTCCACGATCGTGACGAGCACCACCGGAATGTCCTCCAGGCGCGGATCGCCCTTGAGCGCGGCCAGCACCGTCCAGCCATCGATGTCCGGCATCATGATGTCCAGCGTGATGGCGCTCGGATGCAGTTCCTTCGCCCGCGCAATGCCCGCCGCGCCGCTGTCGGCCGTGACGACCTGAAAGCCTTCGCGCACGAGGTGCCGCTCCATGAGTTGACGCACCGTCGGGTCGTCGTCGATGACAAGAACGGTGCGCTGCTGCGCCGAGGAGGCTCCCGCCGAAACCGCCGAAACCGCCGAGGCCGCCGAGACCGCGGGCCCGCGGCCGTGTGCAGCCAAGCCCGCCTGTTGCGCCGGCTCCGCCGGAAGATGGATCGTGAAGGTCGAGCCGCGCCCGAGCTCGCTGCGCACGGAAATCTCGCCACCCATCATTCGGCAAAAGCTCTGGCTGATGGCCAGCCCGAGGCCCGTGCCGCCGTACTTTCGCGTCGTCGATGCGTCGGCCTGCACGAATTCCTGGAACAGGCGCGAGACCTGCTCGGGCGTCATCCCGATGCCGGTATCGGTCACCTCGAGGTCGACCCATTCGCGTCCTTCGGTGGATCTCCTGAGCGCACGGATGGTGATCGTGCCGCGCTCCGAGAACTTCGCGGCGTTGCTCGCCAGGTTGAGCAGCGCCTGGCGCAATCGCATCGGGTCGGCGGTCAGGACACCGATGCCATCCGCGCACTCGAGCTTCACGTCGTTGCCGTTCTTCCTGGCAATCGGCAGGACGGTCGCCACGACGTCCTGCACGAGCGGCTCGACGGCGAAGGACTCGATGTTGAGTTCCATCTTGCCCGCCTCGATCTTGGAAAGATCCAGGATGTCGTTGATGAGCGCCAGCAAATGCTGCGCGGCGCGCAGGATGCGCTCGAGCGGCTCGATGTCGTCCGTGCGGTTCAGGTCGCGCGCGTCCTCCAGCAGCATCTCCGAGACGCCGATGATGGCGTTCATCGGCGTGCGAAGCTCGTGGCTCATGTTGGCAAGAAATTGCGACTTGTGCTCGCTGGCGGCCTCCAGCTGCTCGCTCTTTTCCTGGATCTGCTTGAAAAGGCGGGCGTTGTCGATGATGTGCGTGCGGAAGATCTCGATGGCGTCGGCCATCTTGCCGATCTCGTCGCGCCGCACGCCATGGTCCAGCTCTACCTGCGTCTGGCCGGCCGACAGGCGCTGCATGACGCTGGTGATCTGGCGGATCGGCCGCACGATCGAGCGGCTGATCATCATCGCCACCCCGATGCTGATCAGGAGGCCGAGCAGCACCACCCACACGACCACCTGCCGATTGCGCTGGGCCTGCGCGGAGAGCTGGCTCTGCAGTGCGGTGGCGTGGGCGACCATGGCTTGCGTCATCTTGCGCAGGTCGGCGTCCACGGCTTCGAAGCTGTCGTCTGTCTGGCCGATCATCATCGTGGCCATCGGCGCGTCGGTGCGGCCCACGTCGATGGTGTCGAGCGCTTGCGCCCTGCAATCGCGCCACTTCGCAACGAGGACTTGCAGTGCGTCCCTTTCCTGCTCGGACAGGTCGGGGCGGCGCGTCAACGCTTCGATGTGGGCGGACAGCGCGTTCAGCTCGAGCACGATCTCGTCTTCCAGCGGCTTGAGCACGTCCGGCCCCAGGCCGTTGCTCGCCCAGGACACGTAGCGGAAGATCTTCATGTGGGTTGCCACCACCGCGGCGCCGACGTCGGAGAAGGCCTCCTGCTTGGGCACGAGCTCGCTCGACAGCACGTGCAGGCCGGCGGCAGACCGGAAGGACGTCAGGTAGGCGTGGGCACCCAGGCCGAGCAGGCAGGCCAGCAACAACGCCGAGGCGAAGGTGGCCTTGAACTGGATGGACAAGTTGTTGAAGTTGCCCACGCGTCAGTCCTGTGGTGAGTAAGACCGGGACGCAGGGGCCTGGGCGGTGGGCGTTCTTGCCGGCGCCTAGCGATAGACGCCCACGCCGACCCAGTAGTCGCCCATGCGCTCGACATAGCTGGCCTTGTCCTCGATCTTGTTGGTGATCGGATTGGGCCACTTGTAGTCGTACCAGCCGCTGCCCCTGGCCTTGACCAGGTCGCGCATTTCGCGGATGAGGAACTTGCCGTCCTGGTCCTTCAGCGTGATCAGGTTCTTGCCGATCAGTGCCGGCCGGGCGCCATGGGCGACGTTGACGCCGGCCATGTCGTAGATGAAGGGGTAGAGGTCGCGGTCGTGGAAGTCGGGGTCCGACTTGTCCGATACCGACTTGAAAGTGGCCTCGGCGCCTTCGGCCTTGAACTTGGCCTGCACGCGCTTGACCATGGCGACGGCTTCTTCCTTGGTGCCGAACTCGGCAGCGCAGGCGCCCCAACTCGACAGGGACAGCAGCAGGATCAGTAGAGTCGATCGCACGAGATTTCCCTCCGTGTTCCTACCTAAGCAATCTTGGGGAGACGGTTCGCGGCGGCGTTCATGCGGGCAACTTCTGCTGTTGCCTGCACGGCGCTCGCCAGCCTGCAATACGATAGCGGCTTGGATCATCCAGGGGATCGTAGGTTGTTCGCCTGCGCCCCGACATAACCTGAATAGGTGATCTCGTGAGTCCCACCCAAGCAGTGCCGACGACACTCCTGCCGATCGCTTCCGACAGGCAGCCCGACGACACGGTATTCGCACTCTGGGATGAGCTCGCGGACTTCGCGGTCGGCGACGGCGATGCCGCCGTCGACCACCTGCTGTCGCGGCTGTGTGCCATCTTCGGCGCGCAGAACGCCCTCTGGTCGGTGGTCGTTCGCTTGCCCAGCCCGGACACCGGAGACCCGTTGAATGGCTGGCGCCCGCGCATCGTCAAGCTTCTCAAGCCCCTCGCCCAGGTTGCCGCGTCCGTCCAGGAGCAGTTCGACGCGTTGTGGTCGCAGTCGCTGGACATCTCGCAGGTCCTGGCAATGGCCGGCGACGAGACATTCCGCACCCGGCTGCTCTTCGAGGCGCTCCCGCCCGAGTGGTTCGACGGCCCGCACTACAAGCGGCACTACCTGGCCGTGGGCCACAGGGACAGCATGTCCATGCGCTGCGCCCTCAACGAGGATGTGCGCGTGCACATCTTCGTCTTCCGCGGCGCGCAGGCGGCGCGATTCGAATCCGCCGACAAGGAGCCCTTCGGCCTCGCGTTGCGCGGGTTGCGCTGGCTCTACCGGCAACAGGTTCTCAGCCACGGGTTGCTCATCGCCAAGGATGCACTCACGGCGACGGAGCGCAAGGTACTGCTCGAGTTGCTGGACGGGAGAAGCGAAAAGGCCACCGCGGCGCTCCTTGGCCAAAGCCCGAATACAACGCATATCCACGTCAAGTCGATCTACGCCAAGTTCGGGGTGCACAACAGGGCCGAACTGACGTCCCTCTGGCTCGGTCGCCTGCCTGAAGAAGCCGATGCGCGCCTGAAATCCCTGCGCTCCCGAGGATGACGCCCAAGCCCGACCCCCCGCCCCTTGCCCGGCCGCGCCGCATTCCCTTCGTGCGCTTGGGACCGGGCCGTGGCCAGCTTTGGTGGGGCGCCGTCGTGCTCGCCGTGGCCGTGTTGCTGATCGCGGCGCTGACGGTGGTGTTCTGGAAGCCGGCGCCGCCTGCGACCATCACCATGGCCACCGGGCCGCAGCAAAGCGCCTACGACGAGTACGGCAAGCGCTACCGGGACATCCTGGCCCGATCCGGTGTGCAAGTGGTCCTGGAGTCATCCAGTGGCGCCCTGGAGAACCTCGAGCGATTGCGCCACGCAAGGCAAGGCGTGACGATCGGCTTTGTCGCCTCGGGACTCGCGGCACCCGGCGACGCAGGCCGGCTCGTCTCGCTGGGTGCGGTGGCCTACGAAGCGCTCTGGGTGTTCTATCGCTCCGACCTGCGGATCGAGACCGTGACCGACATCAAGGGCCTTCGCGTGGCCGCGGGCGCCGAGGGCAGCGCGACCCGGCGGATGGCCGCTCGCGTTCTCGAGATCAACGGCATCTCGGGCTCCGAGCAGCCCCTGATGGAGCTGGACGGCCTGGCCGCGGCGGATGCGCTGCGGCGCGGCGAGGTCGACGTGGCAATGCTGCTGACAACGTCGGAAGACGACGCCGTCGAACGGCTGATGCGTGCGCCCGGTGTGATGTTGCTCGGCTTTCGGCGTGCCGACGCCTATGTCAAGCGCATCCCGGGCCTGGTGAAAGTGGAGATTCCCGAAGGCGCGGCCGACTTGGCGCACAACCTGCCCGCGCGCACCGCCACGCTGCTGGCCGTCCGCTCCTATCTGGTAACCGGCGAGGGCGTGCATCCCGTGCTGGTCGACCTGCTGCTGGATGCGGCGCGCGAGGTTCACGGCAGCAGCGGGCTCATCCGGAATGCCGGCGAGTTTCCCTCGGGGATCGCCGGCGATCTTCCGGTGTCGCCGGAGGCCGAACGCTACTTCAAGACCGGACCGTCCGTGCTTCAGAGCTACCTGCCGTACTGGGCGGTCGTGTGGGTCCACCGGCTGGTCTTCTTCGGCTTTCCCATTCTTGTCGTGCTGGTTCCGCTGCTTCGGTTGTCGCCGCTCATCTATCGCTGGAGCATGCGCCGCAGGATCTACCGCTGGTACGGCGAACTGTCTTTCATACAGCAGGCCCTGGAAGCGGGCTCCGGCGACCAGCGCGCCCATCTTCGGCGGCTCCATGAAATCGAAAGGCGGGTCAACGCCATGCAGGTCCCCCTGGCCTTTGCCGGGGAAGCCTATCAATTGAGGATGCACGTCGATTTGGTGCGAAACGCGGTGACGCCCCCCTTGGATCGGACTGCCGGGTGATTGGTCGACCCAGCGGGCGGCGTGACCGCGTGATAGGCGTCGGCGCGACACGGATGCGCGGAGCAAATGCCGCCGCAGATTCGCGGCCGGCGACGGGGGGCCGACATGCTATTGGTGATCGGGCGCGGCCTCGCCCGCAAGATCCATCTCGATGTGGGTCACGCCGCCGTCGCGCCGCTTGCGCATCGGAAGCCCGCAGCGGCCGAACACCGCCAGCATGGCGGCGTTGCCGGCGAGCACATCGGCTTCGAAGCGCACGATGCGGTGCCTGCGTGCAATCTCGATCATGGTTTCGAGCAATCGCTTCGCCAGTCCATTGCCCTGGTAGTCCTCTTCGATCGTGAAGGCCACCTCGGCGGCCTTCGCGCCGTCGGGCGCGTCGAACACCACGTAGGTGCTGCTGCCGATGACGACTTCATCGTCGCCGCAGCCGATGGTCACGGCGAGGCCCGCCAGGTGTTCGAAGTCGATGTCCTTCAGGCGATTGAGCGCCCGCTCGGGCAGCGCCTTCATGTGCGTGAAGTAGCGCGTGTAGATCGAGTTCGGGTCCAGTTGCGCGAACGCCGCGACGATGCGGCCCCGGTCGTCCGGGCGCATCGGCCGGATGATCGCGGGCGTGCCGTCGCGCAACGCGATCTGGCGTCGCACCTGCATGTCGTCGCTCTTGTTGCTCATGCGTCAATCCTGCGGTCAGGCGATGGTAAGCCTCGCGCACAAAGAAAAAGGCCCCGTGCATCGCTGCGCGGGGCCGAAATCAGATCCTTGCGGGACCTGAGGAGACAATCGGTCGATCAGGGCTGCTGGTCACTGTCGGACGTGAGTACGCCGTGGGCAACGAGGCCAACGGCGGCAGCAAGTACAAGCGCGAGGGTGATCATGTGAGCCTTCTGGATCGGAAGGCTCTATTCTAGGGTTAACCCTAGTCTCTGCCGGCGCTGCTGAAATAGCCCCACAAACACAAGGCCCTCTGGGTTCGAACCCGAGGTGTTCGCCTTGCGGCGCCGGCAAGCCGGCCAAAAGGATCAGGACGGCGCGCCGGTCGTGAACGTGAATGGCTTGAGGTTCACTGCGCCGGTCCCGTTGCCCGGGATCATCGGATTCGTGCCGGTGCTGGTCAGCGTGCCGGACGGCGTGCCAGTGGCAGTCTGGTTGGTCACCGACATGGTCACGGTGTACTGGGTGCCCGGAAGCAGGGGTGCGTCCGGCAGGATCACCGCTTCGTTGTATCCGATCTTGCCGTTCGGGTCGTTGTCCTTGGTCATCACGGCGCGCAGGGTGACCGGGGTGCCGTCCGACGCCCTGACCATGGCGACGGAGGTCACGTTCACGATCTGGCCTTCACGCACCATCACCATCACGCCCTGGCCAACCGGATTGGCATTCAGGTCGCGACCGGGCACCGGGTTCGGCGACTCGCCGCGCAACTCGTACTCGACGCCGGTGCTGCCGTCGCAGGGGTAGGTAAGCACCGCCGCGCTGCCCGGCTTCTGGGTGCTCGATCCTTGCAGCACGCCGGAGTCGAACTGCCCGATGATGCGGGGGCCCTTGGTGGCGGTGGTGCCGGTGGCGTCCGAGTTCATCACCGAGATGCCGACATCCCGCATGCCGCTCAGCATCGCCAGCGAGTGGTAGGGCGCGCTCAGCAGGCCGCGCACGGATTGCGGGCCGTGGTTGGCCAGGTTGGCCGTGCCGCTGAAGTCCATGATGTCTTCCTGGAGCACCGAGTAGTTGTAGCCGGCCGCGTCGGCGCGCGTGCCGGGGTTGGTGCCCGTGAAGTACGGGTCGGTTGCCGACTGGAAGTGCCCGGCGACGTTGTTGTAGAGCTGGTAGTAGGCATGGCCGCGGGCCGCCTGGTCCAGCATGGTGTTCTGCTTGAGCAGCCCGAAGCCGCAGCGTTCACGCTCCGCGTTGAGCAGATTGAACGCCTTGAGCTCTTCCGAGCCGGCCGCGTAGGTGGGCGCGGGCACGCTGGTCACCAGGGTCGAATCGGCCGCGTTCGCCGCCACGGGATTGTTGTCGCCTGCAGGCTGGGGGCTCGCGCCGCCGCCTGCGGCCTGACTGCCAGCGCTGCCGCCCCCGCCGCCGCAACCCGCGACAACAGCGGTACACAGTGCAAAGGCTAGAAGACGCAGACGGGGTCTTGTTGTGTGGATTGATTTCATGAAAGCGGGCGTGGAAGTGCGGTAGCAACATGCGTTGCTACGCCGGCCATCAGTGCATCCTGAGGGCGGGGTGAATATTCCACGGCTTCAACGGACTCGGGGTCGGACGAGGCCGGGAATCGATGTCCGCTTTCACGAAGTGGCGGCCATCGTCTTGCGCGCAGGGGTTGTTGCTCCTTCGCTGCCGGTTTTGCAGCCCATGCAACTGATGCATAGCGTTCGCTGAGACGGACATAGTCACTGGCGACTCGATGCCCCCAGACATATCGTGGCGCCTCCTCAACTCCGACCTGAGATTTCATGAGCAGCGCAAACGACCTCTCGTACGTTCACCCCTCCCCGACCAGTCCCTGGGGAACCTATCTTTCGCAGGTGGACCGGGTCAGGCCGTACCTTGGCAAGCTGGACCGGTGGGTTGAAACGCTCAAGCGGCCCAAGCGCGCGCTGATCGTGGACGTTCCCATCGAGCTGGACGACGGATCGATCGCGCATTTCGAGGGCTACCGCGTCCAGCACAACTTGAGCCGCGGACCGGGCAAGGGCGGCGTTCGGTTCCATCCGGATGTCACGCTTGAAGAGGTCATGGCACTGTCTGCGTGGATGACCGTCAAGTGCGCCGCGGTGAACCTGCCCTATGGAGGCGCCAAGGGCGGTATCCGGGTGGATCCCAAGAAGCTGTCGATCACCGAGCTGGAAAAGGTCACGCGCCGCTACACCAGCGAGATCGGGCTGATCATCGGCCCCCACGCCGACATTCCCGCGCCCGACGTGAACACCAACGGCCAGATCATGGCCTGGATGATGGATACGTACTCCATGAACACCGGCGCAACCGCGACCGGCGTGGTCACCGGCAAGCCCATTCATCTGGGCGGATCGCTCGGGCGCGTGAAGGCGACCGGGCGCGGCGTCTTCGTCACGGGGCAGGAGGCTGCCCGGCGCATCGGGCTCAAGCTCGAAGGCGCCCGTGTGGCGGTGCAAGGATTCGGCAACGTGGGATCCGTGGCCGCGGAGCTTTTCGCCAAGGCGGGCGCCAAGGTCGTTGCCGTTCAGGACCATACCGGCACCCTGGTCAACGACCGGGGGTTCGATGTTGCGCAGCTGAGCGAGTTCTCTCGAACGAACGGCGGCATTGCGGGCTTCAAGGAAGGTGCAATGGTCTCGGACGATGCGTTCTGGGATGTTCCGTGCGATGTTCTTGTACCTGCCGCGCTCGAAGGTCAGCTCACTGCCGAGCGTGCTCGCAGGGTCACGGCGCGGCTGGTCCTCGAAGGCGCCAACGGTCCGACGGTGCCCGAGGCCGATGACATCCTGGCCGAGCGCGGCGTCCTCGTCGTTCCCGATGTGATCTGCAATGCGGGCGGGGTGACCGTTTCGTACTTCGAATGGGTACAGGACTTCTCCAGCTTCTTCTGGACCGAGGATGAAATCAACCAGCGCCTGGACCGGATCATGGTCGGCGCATTCGAGAACATCTGGGAAAAGAGCGCCAGGCACGCCATCTCGCTGCGCACGGCCACGTTTGCGGTTGCATGCGAGCGAATCCTGATTGCTCGCGAGGAGCGTGGACTCTATCCCTGAGGAATCGTGCGGCCCGGCTCGCAGCGAAAACAGCTTTCCAGGGGGCTAGCTGCAGTCGGGCCCCATGGCCGCCTTCCAGCCGCGCAGCCCACGGCTCCACGCACGAAGACGGTCGTCCAAGGCTTCCTCGCCGGCGCCCAACGTGGTGGCCGAGAGCTGGTCGAGCAGGATCTGCTGATCGGTGCTGAGCTGCTGCGGAAAGATCGGGACGAGCGTGACCACCTGGTCGGCACGCTGGCCGCGGCACTGCACCGGGAAACCCATGCCCTCGAGGCGGTAGGACAGCCGGTCGCGACTCAGTTGCAGCGTCTGCAAACCGGTGACGGTGGGCACCTTGACCTGGCGATTCGCCATCCAGGCGAATCCGTCGATCGGCATCTCGCATCGGATGGTGCCGTCGTCGTCGAGTTCGAAGAATGCGTGCCTGGCCACCTCGATGCGTATCTCGAAGTCTGCGCCGGGGCCCTCGCCGCTCACGCGCCGACCGTCGACATGGAGCAGATCGCCATTGCGCACGCCGGGCGGAATGCGGACGTTGATCTTGTAGCCGCGCGGCGCCATCTTTCCGGCGCCGGCGCAGGCCGCGCAAGCCTGCCTCGCGATGCCGCCGCCCAGGCAGGCCTCGCACTCGGCCACGCCGGTGGGCCAGCCGAAGAAGGAGCGCCTGGGAACGGCACCGGATCCCCCGCACCGGGCGCAATTTCCGCCCAGCACCTGGTGCCCGGCGCCGCGGCAAACGGCGCAGCTGTCGGTCACCTTGCCCCGAAGCACCTTGATGCAACCGCTGGCTGCCTGCTCCAGGGTCATCCTTAGCTTGCGGTGCAGGGTCCGGCCCTGCCGCTGCGTGCCGGCCGCGCCGGATGCCGCCGCGGCTTGATCGGCCTCGGCCCCATCGGGGGCGTCGCCATCCGGTGTGGCGGGCGTGTCGGCGTTGCCGCCGGGCCGGCCACTGAAGCCGGCCCGGCGGATCTCCTCGAATGCCTGATTGATGCGCTGCATCCTGGCGACGGCGCCGGCGCTCTCGTTGCGGTCCGGATGCCATTGCGAGGCGAGCCGGCGCCATGCCGCTTTCACCTCGCGCTCGGTCGCGTCAGGCGCCAATCCCAGTTCAGCGAAAGCGTTGTCGGTGTCCAATTCCAAGAAGACTTCGTCCAGGTGACGCCGTCCACGATGAAGCCCGTGGAGGCAGCGGCCTGCAACCGTGAATTTTATTCGAGGGGGCGGCACGCGAACCATGTGCCGGGGCGCGCCTCGACCCGCTGCCGCTTACCGTCCGAGGCGGTCAGCGGCGGAGATGATCTGCGCCGCATCCGGGAAGATGCAGAGGCTGTTCGGCCCGTCGACCGCCTCGATCTTTGCCCAGCGGACGATGCCTGCCGCATCGACCAGAAAGTGCCCGACAAGCTGAGTGCCGTGGCGCGCGAAGATGGCGCTGTCGATCTCGTCCGGTTCGAACCCGTCCTTGGCATTGAGGGCGCCGTTGGCTTCCATGGGCTGCGTCGGCGCGGAGAGCTCGCCGGTGGGGTTGATTCGCGCCGCGGCGAACTGCGCCATGCTCGCCCGATAGGGCCACTCGGGCTGGCCGTTGTCCCCATCGGGCAGGAACTCGAGATGCGGCACGCCGAAGGCCTGGTGCGCAAGGCAATCCGGATCGCACAGCAGCGTGACCGGCGTCGGCCGGTAGCGGAAATACAGGCTGGCGCGGTCTCGCGGCGTGTTGATGACGGCGAGGGTCTCCACGCCCATGGCGCGCAAAGGCGGCTCCACGTTTGCGAGCTGCAGCACCTGGCGCCTGCAGAACGGGCAATGCAGGCCACGGTAGAAGCCGATCAGAAATGGACGACCGCGCAAGCTGTCGAGGGAGAACAGTCCTTCGCGATTGGCGGCTGGAAGCGCGAACGCCGGTGCAGGCTCTCCCGGTTGCAGCGCCCGCCTCTGGTCTCCCATGGAAGATCTCCTTCGGGTGTCGTCCAGTCAGGATTCGAACGTATCACTTGTCGCAGGTGAGTACAACCTCGATGCCTGACAGGCGCGACGCTGACCGGCTCGGCACGGTCTTATCGGTGCAGCGCAGCCCGTCCGCGCACGCGGGCCCACAAGCCCCTGAGCCGCTTCGCGCGGTCCTCGAACAGAAACGAGCCGGCAAGCGCCAGCAGGCCGGAGACGATGCCCGTGAGTGTTGCCTCCAGTCCGTGCGGACCATAGTGCCCCGGATGCGAGAACGCATCGCCGATCATCGTCAGCACACCGACCACCAGCGCATTTCCGTAGCGGTTCGAGAACAGCCGGCCGGCCGGCGTGAAAGTCAAGACAAGGGCCAGCACCCCGGTCAGCAAGCCCGTCTGCAGCGCCAGCAGCCAGTGCGGCGCGCTGAGAAGGTTGCCCAGGCTCCCGGGCATGCAGCTCATGCAGGCGCTGGTCGGCTGCCAGAAGCGCTGGATGAAAAGGATGAATCGGCGCCTCCATGATGGAATCGGCATCGCGCGTCTCCCGTTGGGCCCAGCGTCCGAAAAGCGCTGGCGAGGGATTTGGATGGTATGCGCTTCAGCCCTGCTTCGCAGCGAAAGCGACTCCAGGCCTGCCGAGTGCTCAATGCCTGCTTTCGGCTCGCTGGGCAAGAAGCTCCTTCGCCCGCGCGACGACCTTGTCGACGGTGAAGCCGTACTTCTCAAGCAGCACCTCCGCCGGCGCCGATGCGCCATATTCCTCGACACCGAGCATGCCGCCCCGTGCGCCAACATAGCGATCCCAGCCTTGGCGCACACCGAGCTCCACCGCGAGGCGCGCCGCGACCTGGGGCGGGAACACCTCGTCGCGATAACTCTGCGGCTGCATCTCGAACAGATCCCAGCTCGGCATCGACACACAGCGCACGGCCACGCCTTCGCGGGAGAGGCGCTCGGCGGCAGCAAGAATGAGGCCCACCTCCGATCCGCTTGCCATGAGAATCAGCGATGGCGGCGCCGTGCCCGAATCGGCGAGGACGTAGGCGCCGCGCCGCACGCCTTCAGCGCTTGCGTACCGGCCGCGATCGAGCGTGGCGACGTCCTGCCGCGTCAGCGCCAGCAGCACCGGCCTGTCGCGCGTCTCGATTGCGATCTTCCAGGCGACCGCGGTCTCGTTGGCATCGGCCGGGCGCAGCAGCGTCAGGCGCGGAATCGCGCGCAAGTTGGCGAGTTGCTCGACCGGTTGGTGCGTCGGTCCGTCCTCGCCCAGGGCAAGGCTGTCGTGTGTGAAGACGTGAACCACGTGCAGGCCCATCAGTGCGGCCAGGCGGATGGGCGGTCGCATGTAGTCGCAGAAGATCAGGAAGGTCGAGCCATAGCCGATGAAGCCACCGTGCGCCGCCAAGCCGTTGACGATTGCTCCCATTGCGTGCTCGCGAACGCCGAAGTGGATGTTGCGGCCCGCATGGCTCCAGCCTCCGCCATCGGAGCCCTCGCCGTCCTCGTCCATGACAAGCGGCGGATTGAAGTCGCCCTGCCCTTTCATTGCGGTGTGCGTCGATGGATCGAGGTCTGCCGAGCCGCCCGCGAGCGCCGGCAACCTCGACGCGAGCGCGTTGAGCACCTTGCCTCCCGCCACGCGCGTCGCCATGCCCTTGGCGTCTGCGGCGAACATGGGGACATCGGCGTTCCAGCCGTCCGGCAACTCGCCGCGCAGGCGCTGGAACAGCTCGATCGCAAGCTCGGGAAAAGCTTGCTCGTACCTGGCCACGCGCTCGCTCCAGTCGTCTTCGGCAGCCATGCCGGACTTCAGCGCTTCGCGGAAGCGGGCCAGCGCGGGCGCGGGCACGAGGAACGACGGTTCGACCGGCCAGCCGAGTGCCTGCTTGGTCTTCTTGACGTCGGCGACGCCGAGCGGCGAGCCGTGCGCCTTGAAGCTGTCCTGCTCGGGCGAACCGAAGCCCAGGTGGGTGCGAACGAGGATCAGCGACGGCCTCAGCGTGTCCGCGCAAGCAGTGGCGAGCGCCGCATCGATCGCCTCCACGTCGTTGCCGTCGTCGACGTTCAACACCTGCCAGCCGTAGGCCTCGAAGCGCTTGGCACGGTCCTCGGTGAACGTCATGTCCGTGCCGGCGGAGAGCGTGACCGAGTTGTTGTCGTAGAGGCACACGAGCTTGCCGAGCCTCAGGTGGCCAGCCAGGGACGCAGCCTCGGAAGCAACGCCTTCCATCAGGTCGCCGTCGCTGGCGATCACCCAGGTGCGGTGGTCGATGACGCGGTGGCCGTCGCGGTTGTAGCGTGCAGCCAGTTGCGCCTCGGCGATGGCCATGCCCACGGCGTTGGCAAAGCCCTGGCCGAGCGGGCCGGTCGTGACTTCGACGCCCGCAGTGTGGCCGCGCTCCGGGTGCCCCGGCGCCTTGCTGCTCCACTGCCGAAAGCGCTTGATGTCATCGATGGACAGGCCGTAGCCGGTCACGTGCAGCAGCGCGTAGAGCAGCGCCGAGCCGTGCCCGGCCGAGAGCACGAAGCGGTCGCGATCGGGCCACTGCGGGTTCGACGGATGGTGTTTCAGGTAGCGCGCCCACAGCACGTAGGCCATGGGTGCCGCGCCGAGCGGAAGTCCCGGGTGGCCGCTGTTGGCCTGCTGCACCATGTCGACCGAGAGGAAGCGCAGCGTGTCGATGCATTGCTGGTCCAGCGTATTTGTCATGGAGGGCCTCGATTCGGTCAGGCAAGCTTTGCCGTCTTGCCGGCAATCTCGTCGAGCAGGCTCTTCCACGACTTGGCGAATGCATCGGCGCCTTCCTGCTGCAGGCGCGCGGCGAGCGCGGCATCGTCGATACCGCGAGCTCGGAATTGGGCGATGACCGATTCGGCATCGCCGCCGCCGAGCGGCATCGTGGCTCCCACGTTGCCGTGCTCGGCGAACGCCAGCAGCGTCTTGTCGGGGATGGTGTTGACGGTGTCCGGCGCGGCGAGTGCCTCGACATAGAGCGTGTCCGGCGCGGCCGGGTCCTTGGTGCCGGTGCTGCCGAACAGCAGCCGTTGAGGGCGAGCGCCCGCGGCAGCCAGCTTTTGCCAGCGCGCCGATTGGAGCAGTTCGCGATACGCCTTGTACGTGCGGCGGGCGATGGCGATTCCGAGGCGGTTGCGCTCCGCGGCCGGCACATGGTCCTTCACGGCGACATCCCAGCGGCTCACGAAGAGCGAGGCGACCGAATCGACCTGCGCGGTCTTTCCAGCGGAAAGCCGCCGTTCGATGCCCCGCAGATAGGCCTCGGCCGCGGCGAGATACTGCTCGCGCGAGAACAGGAGCGTCACGTTGATCGGCACGCCGGCGAAGATCGACTCCTCGATCGCCTTCACGCCGGCCTTCGTTCCCGGGATCTTGATGTAGAGATTGGGCCGCGCGGCTGCTTCGTGAAGACGCGCGGCAGACTCGATGCTCTTGTCGGCATCGTCGACGATGAGCGGCGACAGCTCGAGCGACACCCAGCCGTCGACGCCGCCGGTGGCGTCGTGCACCGGCTTGAACAGGTCCGCAGCACGCACCAGGTCGCTGAGCGCGAGCTGGGTGAAAAGATCTTCGCCGGAGCGGCCGGCACGCGCCAGCGTCGCGATCTGCTCATCGTAGGCGGCGCCCTTGCCGATGGCGTTCTCGAAGATGGTGGGGTTCGAGGTCAAGCCCGTGATCGAGAGCTCGCCGATGTAGCGCGCGAGTGTTCCGTCGTCGAGCATCTGTCGGCTGATGTTGTCGAGCCACAGGCTCTGTCCGAGCGCCTGCAGCTTTTGCGTATTGGCATTCATGTCGTCTCCAGGATGGTCCCGCGCCGCAGGGCTCACCCTGCGCCCCCGGACTTCTTCTCGACGTGCCCCCCGAACTCCTTGCGCATCGCCGAGAGCACCTGGTTGGCAAAGTCGGCCTCGCCGCGCGAGGTGAAGCGCTGGTAGAGCGCCGCGCTCAGCACGGGCACCGGCACCGCCTCTTCGATCGCCGCCTCGATGGTCCAGCGGCCCTCGCCCGAATCGGAGACGCGGCCGCCGTAGGCCGCGAGGTCGGCGTCCTGCTGCAACGCGTGCGCCGTCAGGTCCAGCAGCCACGAACCGATGACACTGCCCCGCCGCCAGAGTTCGGTGATCTCGGGCAAGTTGAGGTCGTACTGGTAGAACTCGGGGTTGCGCAGGGGCGTCGTCTCGGCGTCGACGTCGTGCACGCGCTTTCCCATGTTGGCGTTCCTGAGGATGTTGAGACCCTCCGCATACGCCGCCATGAGGCCGTATTCGATGCCGTTGTGAACCATCTTGACGAAGTGGCCGGCGCCGTGCGGGCCGCAATGCAGAAAGCCCTGCTCGGCTGGCGTCGGCTCGCCCGATAGACCGGGCGTTCGCGGCGCCGCATCGACGCCGGGCGCCAAGGCGGCCAGGATCGGGGCCAGGTGATCGACAACACCCGGCAGGCCGCCGACCATCAGGCAATAGCCGCGGGCCTGTCCCGCCACGCCGCCGCTGGTGCCAACGTCGATGTAGTGAAGCCCGGCCGCCCGCAGCCACTCGGCGCGCCGGATGTCGTCGCGGTAGTAGGAATTGCCGCCGTCGATGACGATGTCACCTGGATCAAGATGCGGCTTGAGCTGTTCGAGCCCGGCATCAACGGCCGCGGCCGGCACCATCAGCCAGACAGCACGCGGGCGTTTCATCTTCGCCGCCAGTTCTGCGAGCGACGCGGCGCCGGTCGCGCCGTTGCTCTGCAGTGCCGCCACTGCCGCGGGCTGCATGTCGTAGACGACGCACTCGTGGCCTTTGGCGAGAAGCCGCCGCACCATGCTGGCTCCCATTCGGCCGAGTCCGATCATCGCGAGCTGCATGGCTGTTCTCCTTTCGATCCGACGAAATGCCTCGGACGGCCTCCGACGAATCCCCACGGTAGCCCTGTTCGCGACTTCCGAGGGTCAGACGCCAGCCGACATGCGTGTCCGATCCCTGGCCGGAATCCGAGCTCGGGAGTCGTCACTGCAAAGGAGCGCCCGCAGGCAGATCGCTGCAGGATGCACGCCGCCCCGGCGTCGAGGACGGGCCCCTGCTCGCCGGTGTGCGCGGGTGGACTACGCTGCCGCCATCAGACGACCGCCTGCACTTCGTGCACCAGGCGCCGGTCGTCGCGGACGCCGCGCACGCCTGGAATGTTCTCGGCCGCAATGCGTGCCGCATCTCTTTGGCAATCGCGCTGCACGAGCCCGATGAAATGGACAATGCCCTGGTTGACGGACAGGTCGGACCACGTCTGCGACCACCACGAGTGCCCGGCCAGTTCCTCCAGCAGCCTGGCGCGGATCTGCTCGTCGTCCAGACCTTCGCCCGCGGGAGAGACGGACGCGCACTTCGCCGCCAGCACGCGCACGAGGTCGGCGCGCGTGACCAGGCCCACCATGTGTCCGTCGTCCCGAAGCACAGGCACCCGCCGTATGCGGCGTTGCTCGAAGATCTTCGTGATCTGGCTCAGGTGCGTGTCCTCCGCGACGCTCACGACCTCGCGGTTCATCAGGTCACGTGCATGGATGCCGTGCGAACGCACATAGTCCATGGGGCCGGGGTCGGCCCGCACCAGGCGCTGCCACCAGGGGCGCTCGTCGGGCATCCGGTCGGTGCCGATCTCGTAGCGATGCAGCAGGTCGCCCACGCCCACGAAGCCCAGTACGGTGTCTTGCTCCACGACCGGCACACCGCTGATGCGGTGCTTCAGGAGGATGTCCATCACCTCTCGCAGCGTCGCTTCGGGCGCCACGGAAATGACCGGCTTCGTCATTACGTCTCGGGCTTGCATGGTCGCGCTCCTTTGATGTCCAAATCATGGTGCGCGCTTCTTGCCATCAAGTAAATCGATATTTATTGCCAGTTGAATGCAAACATATTGCATTCAACGACGAGAACTTGGCGACACCCAGACCTTGCGCCGCCCGCCGGTGCGGCTCAGGCCCGTTTGCAGGATCAAGAGGAGGCGTTCTCCATGTCCGCGCTGTACGCACCCACGCTGGCCGCGCCATTCAGTCGTGCGCGCTTGAGCAGCGCCTCCTGGGCTTGCCGCACGTTGGCGGGCAGGCCTTGCCACGCCTGCAGCGCAGGCTCCTGAAGCGCTCGTCCATAGGAGAAGCTCAGATGCCACGGCTGTGGGCCCCGTCGGTTCAGCGCATCCAGATTGGCCGTCGCCTCGACAGGCGACTGTCCGCCGGACAGGAAGTTGATGCTCGGGACCGCCGCCGGCACCGCCGTGCGCAGCACGCGGATCGTCTGCGATGCCACTTCCTCGGGCGTTGCCTGCCGCGCGTGCGCCTTGCCCGGCACCACCATGCTGGGCTTGAGCAACATGTGCTCGAGCGCCACCCGATGGCGAGCCAAGGCGCGGAAAACCTCGTGCAGCACGGCCTGCGTCACCTCCGCGCAGCGCGCCAGCGTGTGATCGCCGTCGATCAGCACCTCGGGCTCGACGATCGGCACCACGCCCTGGTCCTGCGCGACCGCGGCATAGCGCGCAAGCACTTCCGCGTTGGCTTCGATCGCTGCGCGGCTTGGCAATGTGTCGGAGACGTTGTAGACAGCGCGCCACTTCGCGAACCGCGCGCCTTGCTGCTTGTAGCCCTCGAGACGTTCGGCGAGCCCATCGAGGCCTTGCGTAATCTCGTCGCCGGGCGCCAGCGCTAGCGGGACCTTTCCCGCATCGACCTTGATGCCGGGCACGATCCCTTGTCGCGCTGCCAGCTGCGGCAGCGGCTCGCCATCGTCCGTGCTTTGGGTCAGCGTCTCCTTGTACAGGATGACGCCGCTGATGTACCGGCCAAGGTCCGGCGTGGCCAGCAACAGGCTGCGATAGGCGCGCCGGCTTTCCTCGGTCGATTCCAAGGCGATCGTCTTGAAGCGCCTGGCGATGGTCGGTCCGCTTTCGTCGGCCGCCAGAATCCCTTTGCCTTTCTGAACGAGCGCGTCGATGGTGGCTTGGAGTTCGTCGGGAGTGGCCATGGGAATCCTCCATGCGGGACGCTCAGTCTCTTGCTAGAGGTGCCGCGACACAAGAGGCGACGGCGGCCGGCCTTTCTTCAGGACTGGCACTTCTCAGGGTGAACTCGACGACGCCAGATTAAGCATTTAGTTCGCCAAATTCTGCACACTGCGTTGGAGTTTGACCTTGCGATGCCTGCGAGTGTTTAGAAACATTAGTACACACTTGCATCATTTAGACAAGGAGTGTGACATGGGTCGATCATTAAGTGGGCGCTCAATCAACTTGCTGGCCGCGGCCTGGCTGTGCGCCCTGGCGCTCGCTGGCTGCGGCGGGGGTGGCGGCGGGAACGGCACGGCTGGCGGGACCGGCACGACTGCCGGGGCCGCCACGACCGGCAGATCCGGCGTGAGCAGAGGCTTGAGCGACGGTGGGGCCGGGACCGGCAACACCAGCCCGGTCGCCGCGGTGAGCACGTCCAGCGGCGCCGACGCCCCCGCGAAGCTCGCCGTGACCTTCGACGGCACGGGCAGTACGGATGCCGATGGCGATGCCCTGAGCTACCGTTGGACCCTGGCAACGCGCCCCGGCGGCAGCGCCGCGGCACTGGACGCCAGCGACGGCTCCACCGTGAACCTCACACCGGACGTGCCCGGCGACTACGTCGTGACCCTTGTGGTCAACGACGGCAAGGTCGACAGCAGTGCGGCCTCGGCCACGGTGCATGCCGTCAATGTCGCGCCCGTGGCCAACGCCGGGTTCGACCGCTCCCTGCAAATCGGCGACACCGGCGTGCTCGACGGCTCGGCCAGCTCCGACCTCAACGGCGACGCCCTGACCTATGCGTGGTCGGTAACCACGCGGCCGAGCGGAAGCGCGGCCATGGTGACCGATGCCACGCAGGCGTTTGCGCACTTCGTGCCCGATGTTGCGGGCGACTACACGCTCGGCCTGGTGGTCAATGACGGTGCGTTGTCCAGCGCACAAGCCACCGTGCGGTTGACGGCGGTCGCGATCGGCTCGAACCGCGCGCCGACGGCTGACGCCGGGATCGATCAGAACGTGCCCCTTGGCACCGTCGTCACGCTGGATGGCGGCGACAGCTCGGATCCCGACGGCGACCCGATCACCTACGCGTGGACTCTGGATTCCAAGCCGGCGAACAGCGCGGCAAGCATCGTCGACCCCACGTCGCCGCGTCCTGCGCTGACACCCGACCTGGCCGGGACGTACAAGGCATCGCTCGTGGTCACCGACAGCTCGAATGCGACGAGCGTCGCCGACCAGGTGGTCATCACCGTGAGCCCGGTGAACCAGAACAATGCCCCCGTTGCGGTGGCTGGCCCCAATCAGAACGTGCTGGTCGGCGCAACCGTCGAACTCGACGGCAGCGCCAGCTCGGATGCCGACGGCGACCTTCTTTCCTACAGCTGGAGCATCACCTCCAAGCCGGCTGGCAGCACGGCTCAGCTCTCCTTCATCGATGCCTACGATCCTGCGCCGACCTTCGTGGCCGATGTGGCGGGGGACTACGTGATCGGGCTCGTCGTCGGCGATGGCAAGACCTACAGCACGACGCAGGCGTCGGTGACGGTGACCGCAGCGCTGGGCAACGTGGCGCCGGTGGCCAACG
>JAFECZ010000079.1 GCA_018241905.1 Pseudomonadota bacterium | reverse complement strand
GGGGGGTGCCACGCGCTGGGCTTCGCGCGCGGCCTGGAGGGCAAGCTGCATCATGGACGTGCAGCATAGCGGCCAGCGGCCTGGAGCGCAGTCTCAGCGGTTCCAGCAGTCGGCCACCTTGGCCTTGTTTTCCAGCAGGCCACGCTCGCCCGTGTTGTTGAGCGTGAAGGTCCCGCAGGCGTCGGCGGCCTGGGCGCCCTGCGGAGTGGCGCGCAGCGTGAATCGGTTGGCGGCATCGAGCGCGTTCAACGGCGCTTGGCGGGATATCGCATAGTGCCCGCCGGGTACGCTCCCCAGCGCTTCGGGCACCTGGGCGTTGGCGTAGGAACCGCTGGCCGTGGCCTCTCGCTCCAGGCGGTGCGCGGCCTGCAGCAGGGCGGCACGCGCCTCGCTGCGGTGGGCGCGCCGCAGGTGGGCGTTGTAGGCGGGGAGGGCCAGGCTGGCAAGAATGGCCGCCACTACGAGCACGATCATCATCTCGATCAGGGTAAAGGCCCGGCTGGGCCGAGGTGGACTCATCGGATTTCTCATTGCAGTTGGCGCCAACCCGCGCGCCGGGCCACGAAGTCGAGGCGCCGCCGGGTCGCCGGTGGCAGGGTGCCGTCGAAGGTGAGGTTGCGCTCGAGTCCGACGCTCTTGACCGGCGCCGTGGGGGCGCTGCCCAGTTCGATGCGCGATGCATTCAAGGACGCCCCGGGCTCGCCATAGAGCTGCGACCGGGGCCGGGTGCCGTCCAGCGCGTTGAGCGTGGTGCGGAAGAGCCGAGTGGCTGGCGGCTCGCACGACTCGGGCAGCGTGGCCTGCCTGAATGCGGCCGAGGGCGCGATGCTCAGCACGTCGATCAGCTTGCCCTCGAAGCGCTGCGGATTCGCCACGATGCGCTCGCCCGTCACGGGCAGGTCGAGAAACCAGCCCCGGCTTGCCGCCTGCGCTTTTGTCGGCGCCGGGTTGTCACTCGATGTCCACAGCGTGCGGCCGGATGTCGTCCCAACGGGCTTCGATGCAATGGCTTGCTGCACCAGGGAGGACCTGTCTGCAGGCGCCAGCCCGTTGTCGTCCGTATCGAGAATGCCGTAGACCGACTGGGTGGCGTCATCACCCCGGTCGGCATCGTCCAGCAGTCGGCCGGTGCCGAATACGACCATGCGTCCGCCGGCGGGGTGGGGCACGACCAGCGGCGCCGCGGTGATGGGTTGGGCCTTGCCATTCGAATCGCGCGCCGTCAGCAGTGCCTTGCCGCCGAGTGCGACCGTCCACTGGCCGGGATCGCGGCTCGCAAGGTCGAACTTCCACAGGCGGCCTTGCAGGTCGCCTGCGTAGGCAATGTCCGGCGTCTGGTCGCCGTCCAGGTCCGCCAGCCGCGCGGCGGACAGGCCGTTGTTGCCTGCTGCGCCTGCCGGGAGCTTCAGCAATTCGCGCGGCCCGTCGAGAAACTGGACCAGCAGAACGGCCTGCTGACGCCCGCTCGCGTAGCCGTTGCCGATGATCAGGGCCCAGCGGCCGTTGTTGAGCCGGGCGATCTGCCAGGTGCCTGTTGTCTCGCGCACGGGGGTCGCGGTGATGAGCCCGATGTCCGGGTCGTCGCCTGCGCTGGTGTCGAGAACGACAACGCGAGGCGCCGCTGCGCCTTCGTCTTGGCCGTCGATGGGATCGGTGACGTCGAGCACGAAGTAGCCGCGCCCGCCCGCGCCCATGAAGCCGGCAAGCAGCGTCCTGCTGCGGCCCGATTCGCCCGCCATGTCCGCCGTCCATGGCGAGCCGTCGACGAGGTATTGGTGGCGGTAGCTGGGGCGCGTCAGTGACGCCAGGCCGGCATAGGCTCCCTGGGGCACGTAGGCGAACAGTTCTGCGCCTGTGTCCGCCGAGAAGGCGTGCAACATGCCGCCGTTGCTGCCCAGGAAGAGCATTGGCGCCCTTGCCGATTCCGATGCGCTTTGCGGGCGGCCGGGCAGATGCCAGAGGCCGGAATTGACCGAGTCGCCCTGGCGCGAGTCGCGGTCGCGAAAGCTGCCGCCGTGGGACTGTTCTCCGGCGCGCTCGCCGCGCAGGTAGTCCAGGCGTTGCGGGCCCAGCGAATCGCCGTTGTCCAGCGCGGCCTTCTGCCACGGCGCGAGTTGCGCCCAGCGAAATGGCGTGGCGGAAAGCTTGCCGTTGTCGCTGCCGGCGCTGGTGAAGATGACGCGAGTGGACGGCTCGCGCTGGTCCAGCAGGCTGGCACTGGTGTGCGGCAAGTCGTTGTCGATGCGCCGGCCCCAGGGCGCGGGCCCGGTGCCGTTGCCGTCGACGAGCCGTACGGCCACTTCCGAGCTCCAGCGTGCCGCGTCGTAGCGCGATGCAAAGAGCACGGCCGAGCCGGCTGCAGACGCAGGCGTGCTGGCGGCCGTCAGCGATGCGATGGTCTGGGTCGGCAGGCTCTGGCTCTGGGCCAGCAAGGTGTCGACCGCGGCGGAGAGTTGGCGGGTTGCGTCGCTGGCGGCAGTGTCGATGCGGCGGATCGAAGGCGCGGCGGGGTACTGCTCGGCGTCTGGTGTTGTTGCCTCATCGGGGTATGGCGTCGCCAGCAGAACGAAGCTTTTGCGGCAGCCGGACCGAGGCGACTGCGCTGCGCCTTGCAGATAATCCCGGGCCTTGGCGAGCAGAGAGGGGGCCGCAGAAGAGTCCTCGCGTTGCCCGGTGTTGATGGATGCGATGTTGTGGGTCAGCCTGGCGAGCTCGGTTCGCCGCCCCTCGTCCAGGCGCTGGGGTGCATTGACGCCGTGGCACAGCGCCCCGCTGTCCGGCAGCGCCTCGCACGAGCCCGCGGCTTGCCAGCCCAGGCGCATGCTTGCGTCGGGCGCGCGCTCCGCGCCGAAGCCGTCCTGCACCATCCGGGGAAACTGGGCCGGCTGCCTTGGGCCGTCGATGGACAAGACCACGTCCGGCGCGGGGAGCCTGCCGTCGACCAGCATCGGCGCGGTCGAAAAAGCGGGTGTGGTGCCGGCCTCGGCGCCAGCCGCGGCACATGCAAGAACCAGGGCAAGCGCCCTTGCCGCGCACCTTTTGCCTGTCACGAATCCACCTTCTTCCAGACCAGAAGGCTTTGCAGCACTGCGCGGGTGGACGGCTTGTTGCCCTCGGCCATGGCCGTGATTCGAAAGATGTAGGGGTTGTCGGCGTCGGGCGCGATGTCGCTGCTGCTGCCCGAAGGGGCGGGCGACGAAGCATCGAAGGCAAGCACCTCCACCCAGTACCAGCCCTTGGTCGCGAGCAAGGCGTTGGTTGCCATGGGAGAGGGCGCGCCGCTGAACTCGCCGTAGTGCGCGGCCACGGCCTTGAGCTTGTCCAGTTCCGTGGCGGGCAGTCGCCAGAACTCCGGCGCCAGGCCTTCGGGCAGGCAGATGCCTTGCGCGCACTGGGGCCGCCTGGCGGCCAGCCAATCGCGCACCGGCGCGAACTCGGCCAGGCCTTCCAATGGAAACCAGACCACGCCGGCCGCCAACGCGGCCGCGCCGCGCCGGCGGCAACTGCGCTCGAACTCCGCGCCTTCGCGGCACGGCGCGCCGTCGGGTGTGCGGCCCTGGACGTCGAATTCCGCGTCATGCAGCAAGGCCTGAGCGTTGGACAGGGCCCGCTGGTAGTCCGCCTCGGTTCCGGTGATCAGTTCGTTGAACCACGCCGTGCGCAGCGCGCCGGTGAGCGCCAGCGCAGCCAGCAGGACCATGATGGCCACAAGCACCAGTGCAACCCCTTGCTGAAAACGCCGCCCTGCCAACTCAGCCTTCCGAGGACGCATTCAGCATGAACAGCTTGCGCGTGACCAGCGTCATGCGGCCCTCGTCGCCGGTGCTTTGGCGCGCACAGCCGATGTACTGGCGGACGGGGGCACTCAGGCGCTGTTCGCCTCGAAGCTCCAGGCAGACCTCCACCGACTGCACCGCCGCCCACAACTGCGCCGACTCGACCTCGCTGGCGAGCATGATGCGGACCTGCTCGCCCTGCAGCACGCGGTATCGGAGCCTGAACGACGCCACGCCGCCAATGAGCGGCTGGCTTTGCGAACCGGTCCTGCATCCCAGGTTACCCTTCGCGTCCACCTGGAACAGGGCCTGCGTCTGGGCGCCAGGCGCGGCGGCCTGGCCAAGGCAGTCGCGCTGGAAGCCGGGCAGCAGCGGCGGCGCCGTGTGGATGAGCATCAAGCTGTCACTTGCACCGGGCGCGCCTTCCGTGCCATGGACGCGCTTGTGTTCGGGCGCCGCAGTGGACTGCGAAACAAATCGGAAGCTGGCCGCGCCCGCGGGGCTGGCCTGCAGTTCGGCCGACCCAGCAGAACGGATCTGCCGGCCGATCGTGCGCAGCGCATAGGACGCCTGCTGTTGGAGCAAGGTCATCTCGCGGACGGCGGAGGCCGCGTCGCGGGCAATCATCAAGGCCGCGATCGCTGCCGCGATGGCAATGCCCGCCAAGGTGAGTGCGATCATCAGCTCGATCAGCATCGTGCCGGTGCAATGCGCCAAGCTGCGCGGGGCTCGAGGCCTGACGGCGCGCTCACGGGTGTACATGGCCGAACTGGCATGCGAGGCCGGTGGGGCAGGATGCGCCCGGCACGGCAAGCACGAAGTCGTCGTCATTGCGTGCGCGCCATGCCACCATGACCCCCAGCAGGCGCCATGGCGACCCGGTCGGCAATGTCTCGGGCGGGGCGAACACCGTGGCGTCGCCATCCGGCAGCGCGCGGGCAACTTCGGCTTTCCATTGGGCGAGGTCCCAGCGAGCCAGCTGCTCCGTTGCGCAGGGCTGCGCCTCGCAATCGACATCGGCCGCCGGCGTGGTGTGCCAGCCGGTGCGGTAGCCGGCGAGTTGGTTGAAGCCCTGAGGGTTGGCGCGTACGCGCTCGGCCAGATCGTCGATGAGATGCAGGGCCTGCATGCGCCGCAACGCGCTTTCGGTGTCGGCCTGGGTGCGCAGCTGCATGTAGACAAGCGCCAGGAGCGCGCCGGCGAGAATGGCTAGCGTAACCAGTGCCTCCAGGAGGGCGGCGCCTTTCGTCCGGGTGCGCGGGCTCAGCATCGCGGGGCTGCGGCATTGCCGGCGGTTGCGCGGATTCGCCCGCCGCTGGAGATGGCAATGGTGCTTGCCGAACTGCGCGAGCACACCTTGAAGCTCAGTGCGCCCAGCCCCATGAATTCGCCCCAGGCGTCGAACTTGAGCGCGCCGAGGCCGCTGGTCTGCACCACCTCCAGGCCCGAAGGCGACTGGCCGACGAAAAGCAGCTCGTCGCCCTCGTCGCGCTTGCCGTTCTCGTTGGCGTCGACAAAGGCCGTCCAGCCGCAATCCCAGTGCGATGCGTCCTTGATGGCGCTGCAATCCTCGCTGTTGTCGGATCGTGCGAGGGTGATACGCCCGCCGCGCCTGAATGCTTCGGCCCTGGCGGCGTAGAGGCTGCTCGTTAGCGTGTCGACCGCATGGCGTACCTTCCAGCGATCGGAAATGGCCGCAAAGCTCGGAACGGCCAGGGCGATGAGCAATGCAAGCACGCAGCCGGCGACCAGCAGTTCCAGCAGCACCAGGCCGCGCGTGCGAATGGGCGCTTGGCTGCGCGCTTGCATCGTCTTTTTCTCTCTCCCTTTTCCTGCGCGCATCCTAGACGCGGCAATGCGGCATCCGGCGCCTCGCACCGCTCGCCGGTCGATTTCAACCGATGGGCGGTAGGTCGTGTAGAAATGGAGACTTTTAAACGAATTTGCCACCAAGATGGTGGCAAATGATGTGAGTAATTCGCTTTTGTCAGATGTCGCGCAACAGCTGTCGAAACTCGTCAACGTCCTCGAAACTGCGATAGACCGAGGCAAACCGAACGTAGGCCACCTTGTCCAGTCGCTTGAGTTCGCGCATGACGAGTTCGCCCAGCTTGTTGGATTCGATCTCGCGCAGCCCGCTGGCCAGCAACTTCTGCTCGATGCGCAGGAGCGCGTTGTCGATCTGCTCGATGCTCACCGGGCGCTTGCGCAGGGCCAGCGCCATCGATGCGCGCACCTTGCCGGCGTCGAAGTCGGCTCGCCGGCCGTCCTTCTTCACGACCGCCGGGAAGGTGACTTCCGGCCGTTCGTAGGTGGTGAAGCGCTTGTCGCAGGCGCCGCATTGCCGTCGGCGGCGAACGAAGTCGCCGTCTTCGGAAATGCGCGTTTCGACGACCTGCGTGTCGCCATGGCCGCAAAAAGGACACTTCATGCGGCGCGCCCCCCTGCCGATCAGCGGTAGACGGGGAAGCGGCTGGTCAGGGCGTTGACCTTGGCGCGCACCGCGTCGATGTTGGCCGCGTCGCGCGGGTTGTCCAGCACGTCGGCGATCAGGTTGGCGGTGATGCGCGCTTCCTCGTCCTTGAAGCCGCGGGTGGTCATGGCGGGGGTGCCCACGCGCACGCCGCTGGTGACCATCGGCTTTTCGGGGTCGTTGGGGATGGCGTTCTTGTTGATGGTCATGTGGGCAGCGCCCAGCACGGCCTCGGCTTCCTTGCCGGTGATGCCCTTGGCGCGCAGGTCGACCAGCATCACGTGGCTTTGCGTGCCGCCAGAGACGATGCGCAGGCCGCGCGACGTCAGCGTTTCGGCCACGATCTGCGCATTTTTTACCACTTGTTGCTGGTAGGTCTTGAATTCGGGCGCGAGCGCTTCCTTGAAGGCCACGGCCTTGGCGGCGATGACGTGCATCAGCGGGCCGCCCTGCAGGCCGGGGAAGATGGCGCTGTTGATGGCCTTCTCGTGCTGCGACTTCATCAGGATGATGCCGCCGCGCGGGCCGCGCAGGCTCTTGTGGGTGGTGGAGGTGACCACGTCGGCGTGCGGCACCGGGTTGGGGTACACGCCCGCGGCGATCAGGCCGGCGTAGTGCGCCATGTCGACCATGAAGTAGGCGCCGATCGCCTTGGCCACCTTGGCGAAGCGCTCGAAGTCGATGCGCAGCGAATAGGCCGAGGCGCCGGCGATGATGAGCTTGGGCATGTGCTCGTGCGCCTTGCGCTCCATCGCGTCGTAGTCGATCTCTTCCTTCTCGTTCAGGCCGTAGCTCACCACGTTGAACCACTTGCCGCTCATGTTGAGGGGCATGCCGTGGGTCAGGTGGCCGCCTTCGGCCAGGCTCATGCCCATGATGGTGTCGCCGGGCTTGAGGAAGGCGAGCATGACGGCCTCGTTGGCCGAGGCGCCGCAATGCGGCTGCACGTTGGCGGCGTCGGCGCCGAAGATCTGCTTGACGCGCTCGATGGCCAGTTGCTCGACCACGTCGACGTATTCGCAGCCGCCGTAGTAGCGCTTGCCGGGGTAGCCCTCGGCATACTTGTTGGTCAGTTGGGTGCCCTGGGCGGCCATGACGGCCGGGGAGGCGTAGTTCTCGCTGGCGATCAGCTCGATGTGTTCTTCCTGGCGCTTGTGCTCGGCCTGAATGGCGGCCCAGACTTCAGGATCGGTCTCGTTGACCAGGATGTTGCGTTGGTACATGGCAGTCCTTCGGGAAGGTTCTAAAGGCGTCGGATCCCTGTTTACGCTCAAACAAGGGCTGCCCAGGCGAACGGCTGAACACCTGCAGATGCAGGCGGCACGCTTCCCAGTGGTTTTCCCACGTCAGCGCAAGCGTTCCGGCGAGAACCCGTTGGGGTTTGCGGAGCGCGGCGCCTATCGCCAGTCGCGTACGTCGCCGAGTTTATCCGAGCTCGGCAGCGCAGGTGCACGAGCGCTTCAAGAATCGGCGGCGGCCATGGCCACCTTCTGGCTGCCCTCGGGGGCGGTCTTGGCGTCGGTGGTGGTGGGCGCACCGGCCGGGGAGGCGGGCTGCTGCGCGCGCAGCACGGGCGCGGCGGGCGTGGTGGTCGGCACGTTGCGGCCGCCCGCCACCTGGCGCAGGCGCTCGTGTTCGGCCATGACCTTGGCGGCATAGCCGCCGTCATTGGGCAGGTTGGCCGCACCGACGTAATAGCGCAGGCCGCCTTCGACGGAGCCGGCGCGGGAGATGCATTCCATCAGCACCTTCACGCCGACGCGCATGTTGGTCACCGGGTCGAATGCCGTGAGGGTGCCGCCGGCGGGCTCGTACTTGTCGCCATGCACGCGGGTCATGACCTGCATGAGGCCCTGTGCGCCGACCTGGCTCTGTGCAAAGGGATTGAAGCTGGATTCGACGGCCACGATGGCCAGGATCAGGGTCGGGTCGAGCTTGGTGCGCTTGCCCAGGTCGTAGGCCTCGGCCACCAGCACGCTCAGGGGCTCGGCGGCCACGCTGTATTTCTTGCTCAGCCAATACGCAACCGCGGCCTGCTGCTTGGGCAGGTCTTGCGGCAGCGCGGCCGTGGTGCGCTCGATGGCGCTGGGCTCCAGGTCCACCATCGGGGCCTCGGGCACCGGGCGGCGCGACTGAAGCCAGCCCATGAGCTGCTCCTCGCCGGACTGGCGCAGGTCGGGCCGTGCCACCAGCGCAAGCGCGGCGAACACGGTGGCCAGGCCAAGAAGGGCAAAGCCGTTGTGGGTGATTTCGAAAAAGCCGTCTGCCACGTCGGACACCACGGTCCGCAGCCCTTGGGCTGTGGCTGATAACGCCTGTTTCATCGCTCTTCCTTTCTTATGCAGCGTCCGATACCGACGCCACTCGAAAGTGGCAACAGAAACAGGCGGCGCGCGGATTGGTATTTATCAGGTCCGCGCGCAAGAGGGGGAGTGGGAGCGCGGCCGCCTGATATTCAAGCTTGTGATCAAAAAGTTCACAAGCGGCGGATTCGTTGAAGCCCGGTGCAAGACTGGCACGTCAGGGCAGCGGGGATTCTAGGAGGGGCTACATACCCGGTCAAGAATATAGACATTGTACTTCATTGCAAAAAGTATCTTATGTGCAATCAAGAAAAGACCTTGAATCGATTCCTTCCAGCCCATTGAAAAGTCGATTTGCAAAGGCTGTGCAGCGCGCCTAACCTAGGGGTGCCTGAACGTTTCAGGCGCTCGCCAAGGTCCGGCAGCCAAGGGGTATCCATCTCGCGGCACCGCGGTCGCGGCCCAAGCGGTGGCAATCTCTTGCTGCCAGCGCGTGCGGAACGAATCCACTTCCGCTCGGGCGAAAAGATGGCATGAGCCTGGGGCCCGCCATCGAGCCCGGTTGCACGGCGTTCAGTCGGCAACCGGGCTTTCTTTTGTCTCCATTGCATTTGCGGCACACTCGCCGCCAATGAATGCTGTCACTCTCAAAGACCTCAAAGAAAACAAGTGGGTACGACGCGCGGTTGTCGCCCTGGCAGTTCTTCTCACCCTCTGGGCCATTGCCTGGGCCGCGGTGCCGCCCATCCTGAAAAGCCAGGTCCAGAAGATTGCGAGCGAGAAGCTCGGCCGGCAAGTTACCTTGGGGGAAGTGAGCTTCAAGCCCTGGACGCTGGAGCTGACGGTGAACGACCTGCGCATCGCCAGCGCGGACGGCAGCCATTCGGAAGTGGACATCGGTCGCCTCTACGCCGACGGCGAGCTGCAGTCGATCCTGCGGCTGGCGCCCGTGGTGGATGCCGTCACCATCGAGCGCCCCAAGTTCAAGGTCGTGCGCAACAAGGACGGCAGCTACGACTTCGACGACATCCTCAAGCGCCTGGCCAGCGCGCCCGAGAAGCCCAAGTCGGAGCCGGCGCGCTTTGCCATCTACAACATCCAGATCAGTGGCGGCGAGGTCGACTTCGACGACCAGGCCATCGGGCTCAAGCATGAGTTGCGCGAGCTGACGCTGCGCGTTCCGTTCCTGAGCAGCTTTGCGTCGCAGCGCGACGTGAAGGTGCAGCCCAAGCTGGCCTTCAAGCTCAACGGCAGCACCTTCGATTCGGATGCGGAGGCGACGCCGTTTGCCGAGGTGCGTGCGGCCGACGGCCGGGTGCGCATCAACGATCTGGACCTGTCGGGCTTTCTCAAGTACGCCCCGCGCGATCAGCTGGCCAAGCTGGCGGGCGGCAAGCTCGATGCCGATCTCAAGGTCGACTTCAATCAGGGGGCGGCGGAAGGGCTGGTCATCACTGGCCAGGTGGAGTTCCGCGACACCAAGGTGCTGGATGCCCGCGACAAGGACCTGCTGGCCTTCGAATCGCTCAAGCTCGGCCTGGCCAACGTGCGGCCGCTGGAAGGCCTTGTTCATTTGAGCGAGGTTGCGCTCAAGGCGCCGAACCTGGCGGTGACGCGGCAGGCCAATGGCCGGCTCAACCTGCAGCCGGTCGATCCGGCCGAGAACGCCGACAAGGCGCCGGAAGTCTCCAGGCCGGTGGCCGAGGCAGCCAAGGGGGCGGTCGAGAAGAAGTCCTGGAAGGTGCAGGTCGACAAGATCGAGCTGCAGGCAGGCAAGGCCGCCTGGCGCGACGAAACCCTGGCGCCTGCCGCCGTGGCCGAGTTGGGGCAGCTGGATCTGCACGCCGAGGGGGTGGCCTGGCCCATGGAAAAGCCCGCGGCCTTCAACGGCTCCACCGTCGTGGGCGGCGGCACCATCAAGTTCAAGGGGGAGGCGACCGACAAGCAGGCCAAGGTGGAAACCGAGATCGGAGAACTGCCCCTGTCCGTGGCGGCTCCGTACCTGGCCCAGCAGCTCGAGCCCACGGTCAGCGGCAAGCTGGGCGGCAAGATCGAGCTGGCCTGGAACAACCCCGAGCTGCAGGTCAACGTGGCGCAGTTCTCCGTGGACGGCCTGGCGCTGGCCCAGGGCAAGACTTCGCTGGCCAGCGTCGGGCGCCTCGAACTGGCCGATGCAAAGGTCGACCTGTCCAAGCGCACCGTGAACGTGGCCAGCCTCAGCGTGAGCAAGCCCCAGGTCAAGGTGGAGCGCGGCACCGACAAGCGCTGGATGTTCGAGAGCTGGCGCAAGACCGCGGCTGCGCCCGGCGGCGGCGCCGCGAAGCCCGCACCTGACAAGGCCAAGGCCAACGGCAACGGCAACGGCAACGGCAACGGAAAGACCAAGGATCGTGCAGACCCCGCCCCCTGGCAGCTTTCGCTCGCAAGCCTTTCGGTGGATGGCGGCGTGGTCGGCTTCAGCGACAAGGCCAACGAAAAGACGCCGGTGGACGTGGAGATCAACAACCTGGGCGTGAAGGCCCAGCAGCTCACGCTCGACGGCACCAAGGCGTCGCCCATCGAGGTGTCCGGCCGCATTGCCTCGGGGCGGCGCGCCGACCCCGGGCGCTTCTCGTACAAGGGCAAGATCGCGCTCAAGCCCATGGCCACCGAGGGGCAGGTCGACCTGAATTCGCTGCCGGTGCATGCCTTCAAGGCCTACTTTGCCGACCAGGCGCCCAACGTCGACCTGCGCCGCTTCTATCTGAGCTACAAGGGCAGCGTCCAGTACACCGCCGAATCGGCCGGCCCCAAGGTGAGCCTGGCGGGCGACACCGCCATGGAGGATGTGCGGGTCAACAGCGGGTTGCTCGCGCAGGTCGGCGGGCCGCGCGACAGCGGTGCAAGCCGGCTGCTGTCCTGGAAGTCGCTCACGCTGCGCGGCGTGAAGTTCAACATGGTGCCCAGCAAGCCTTTCTCGCTGGACGTGCGCGATACCGCGCTGGTCGACCTGTTTGCGCGCGTGGTCATCGACGAGACCGGAACGCTGCACCTGCAAGACCTGGCGAGCCGCAAACCCATCGACATCGGCAAGCCGACGGCGCCGGGCACGGCAGAGGGCCAGCCGGCGCAGGGGCCCCAGGCGCCGGCGCAAACCCGCAAGAAGTTCTTTGGCGGCGGCACGGTCACCAAGTCGCCGCAGCCTGTGACGCCGGCGGGCCGCTCGGCACCTGCCGAGCTCATGGTGGGCGGCGAGGCCGCACCGCAGCCTGCGCAAGCGGCGCCGGCTCCGGCGCCGGCCGATACGGGGCCCAAGCCGATCATCAATTTCGGGCCGATCGCGCTGGTCAATGCGCGCATCGACTTCAACGACCACTTCATCAAGCCCAACTATTCGGCCGACCTGAGCGAACTCACGGGCAAGCTCAGCGCCTTCTCGTCGCAGCCGGTGGATGGCAAGGCTGTGCTGGCCGACCTGGAGCTTCGCGGCAAGGCGCAGCAGACGGCTTCGCTGGAAATTGCCGGCAAGCTCAATCCGCTGGCCAAGCCGCTGGAACTCGACGTGACCGCCAAGATGCGCGACCTGGAGCTGGCGCCCCTGTCGCCTTATTCGGGGCGCTACGTCGGCTATGGCATCGAGCGCGGCAAGATGAGCGTGGACCTGAACTACAAGATCGAGCCCGACGGGCGCCTCACCGCAACCAACAAGCTCGTGCTCAACCAGCTCACCTTCAGCGAGGAGCAGGTGGCTGGGGCCGAGCGCACCTTGCCGGTGAAGTTCGCCATGGCGCTGCTGGCCGACCGCAATGGCGTGGTGGACATCGACCTGCCGCTGTCCGGCTCCATCAACGACCCTCAGTTCAGCCTGGCGCCGCTGATCTGGAAGGGCATCGTCAACCTCATCGTCAAGGCCGTGACTTCGCCGGTCGCGCTGTTCACCGGCGGGGGCGGCGGCTCGGGTGGCGAATCGAACATCATTGCCTTCGAGGCAGGCAGTGACGACCTCACGCCGCAAGCAAAGGAAAGCCTGGACAAGGTGGCCAAGGCGCTGAACGAGCGCCCGACCCTGCGCATGACGGTGGTGGGCACCGCCGACCTGGAGAAGGAGCGCAGTGCCTACCAGCGCCAGCGCCTGCGCGAGATGGCGCAGGCAGAGAAGCGCCGCGACGCGGTGCGCGCCGGCAAGCCGGCCGACCAGGTCAGCCCGGTCACCGATGCCGAGTATCCAGAGCTGATCACCTCGGTCTACAAGCGCGCCGATTTCAGCAAGCCGCGCAACATGGTGGGCCTGGCGCGCAGCCTGCCCGTCAAGGAGATGGAAGACCTCCTCATCGCCAATATGACGGTGAACGAGGAGTCGATCCGCAACCTGGCGGTGCAGCGCGGCGTGGTCGTGCGCGACTACCTTCTCGAGCAGAAACTGCCGGCCGAGCGCCTGTTCCTGGGCGCCGTGAGCACCAAGGCCAGCGGCAACGACTGGAAGCCTGGCGCCGAGCTCAAACTCGACGCGCGTTGAGCGCTCGCCCCGGGTCGGTCAAAATGGAGGGCTGCGCCGGAAATTCCGGCGCGTTTCCATTTGTATTCAGAGATCCACCAGAAGACTTCTCGCTGTGACTTCATCCTCTACCAAGCCCCACGATATCCAGGCCCTCGACGCACTCACGGGCGGCGCCTTTACTGCGCCCACCGCCGGCGAGCGTGCGCAACGCGTGCGCGACTGGCTGGCGGCGGGCCCTGCGGCCGAGCAGCTGCAGGAAGTCTTCAAGGAACTGAGCGGACGCGACAAGGGCGCTGCACGCCTGGTGCGCGAGAAGCTCGATGAGCTGCGCCGCGCCCGCGACCAGGCCTCCATTGCCGCCGAGTGGGAGCAGAAGGCGCGTGCGCTGCTCGAGCAGCCCAAGCTCAACATTGCAGACGCTCTGGCATGGCAGCGCGACGCGGCCAAGGCCGGCGCCCCGTTGTCGCGCGAGCCGCTGGCCGGCGTGAAGACGCAGTTGGCCGAACGCGTGAAGGGCATCGAGGACCTGCAGCATCGTGCCCAGGTGCATCGCGAAGCAGCCGTGCTGCTGGCCCAGCGCTTCGAAGTGCTTTCCACCAAGGGCTGGAAGGACGCCCAGGCCGCCGGCGAATCGCTGGCCGCCGACGTGCAGAGCTGGAAGCAGCAGGCGGCCGAGATCTCGTCCGACGCCAACTGGGGCAGCCTCGACGCGCGCGTGGCACCCCAGCTCGAGGCGTCGAAGGCCCAGTTGCTGGTGGTCTCCGACGCATTCCAGGCAGCGCTTGCGCAGGCCGTGGCTGCCGCCGACGACGCGGCCGCGCCGCTGCCGCCGGTTCCGGTCTGGGCCGACGAATTGCGCGCGGCACGCGGACTGCCGCCGGAAGCCGTTGCCGCTGCTGCCGCCGCCGCCAGCGCGGCCAAGCCCGCGCCCGCCCGCGCGCCCAAGGTCGACCCGGCCGCGCGCGCCGCGGCCGAAGACGCTGTGAAGGCGGCCCTGGCCAAGCTCGAGCAGGAAACCGCCGAAGGCCACGGCAAGGCCACGGCCGGCGCCGCCGCTGCGCTGCGCGCGGTGCTGAAGGACCATGGCCGCCACATCGAGCAGCCGCTCGAAGGCCAGGTGCATGCCGCCCTGGTTGCGGCCGGTGAACTCGAAGGCTGGCAGCGCTGGAGCGCGGACAAGGTCCGCGAGGAACTGGTGGCCAAGGCCGAGGCGCTGCTCAAGCGTCCCGAAGGCCAGGCCCTGGGCGGCCGCAAGATGCAGGAAAGCCTGCGTGCCCTGCGCGACCAGTGGAAGAAGGCCGACCAGGGCGGCGTGCCCAACCACGCCCTGTGGAAGCGCTTCGACGAAGCCTGCAACGAAGCCCACAAGGTGGTCGAGGCCTGGCTGGAAAAGGTGCGTGCCGACGCGGCAGAGCATCGCGCCCATCGCCTGGCGCTGATCGAGGAAGTCAAGGCATGGGCCGCAGCCCATGCGAACAGCGCCGACCTGAAGGCGCATAACCGCGCCCTGCATCAATTCGCCGATCGCTGGCGCGATGCAGGCCACGTGGGTGAGAAGGTGTTCGCCGAACTGCAGGCCCAGTGGGCCGAGGCATTTGGCGCCGCGCGCGCGCCCATCGACGCCGCGCAAAAGGGCAGCATCGAGCGCCGCCAGGCCCTGATCGCCGAGGCCGTGGCCCTGGGCGCCGCGCCGCAACTGCGAATCGACGCCGTCAAGGCGCTGCAGCAGCGCTGGCAGAGCGAAGCGCAGAGCGTGCCGCTCGAGCGCCGCCAGGAACAGAAGCTGTGGGACGCCTTCCGCGCGCCCATCGACGAAGCCTTCAATCGCAAGTCGGCCGAGCGCGAAAAGGCCAGTGCGGCCATGAGCGAGCACGACCGCCATGTGCTGGCGGCATCCAAGGCGCTCGAGGCCGCCAACGCCACCGGTGATGCGCAGAAGATCCGCGGGGCCGTGGCTGACCTCGAAGCGGCATTGCGCGGCGAGTTCAAGCCGGCGCCTGCAGATGGCCCGAGCGTCGGTGCCACCGAGGTCGAGGCACCGGGCCAGGCCGCGTCCGAATTTGCCGAGAGCGCCGGCCTGGCCGGCGCGCCTTCCGAAGGCGGCGGCGAGAACACCGAGGCCGCCGGCCCGGCAGAACCGGAGGCACCTGCCAACGACCTGACGGCACCGGCGGATGGTGCCGATCCTTCGGCGCGTACCGACGCGGAAGCACCGGCTGCCACGCCAGCGCCTGCACCAGCCGCCGCGCCGCGCAAGCCGGTGGTG
>JAFECZ010000799.1 GCA_018241905.1 Pseudomonadota bacterium | reverse complement strand
AGCTTCTCGATGCGGTCGAAGGCGTCGGCCTCGACGATGCGCAGCTGGTCGTTCAGGTCCAGGCGGAAGCGCTTGAGTTCATCGTCGATGATCTGCTGGGCGCGCTTGTCGCGCTGGATGCCTTCGCGGGTGAACACCTGCACGTCGATCACGGTGCCTTGCGAGCCCTGGTCCACGCGCAGCGAGGTGTCCTTCACGTCCGAAGCCTTCTCGCCGAAGATGGCGCGCAGGAGCTTTTCTTCCGGCGTGAGCGTGGTCTCGCCCTTGGGCGTGACCTTGCCCACCAGCGTGTCGCCGGGCATGACTTCGGCGCCCACGTAGATGATGCCGGACTCGTCCAGGCGGTTGAGCTGCTGCTCGGCCAGGTTCGGGATGTCGCGGGTGATTTCTTCTGCGCCCAGCTTGGTGTCGCGCGCCATCACCACCAGTTCCTCGATGTGGATCGAGGTGTAGCGGTCGTCGGCCACCACGCGTTCGGAGATCAGGATCGAGTCTTCGAAGTTGTAGCCGTTCCAGGGCATGAAGCCGATGAGCATGTTCTGGCCCAGGGCGAGTTCGCCCAGGTCGGTCGATGCGCCGTCGGCCACCACGTCACCCTTGGCGATCTTGTCGCCGCGCTTGACGATCGGACGCTGGTGGATGTTGGTGTTCTGATTGGAACGCTGGTACTTGATGAGGTTGTAGATGTCCACACCCACCTCGCCCGCTTGCGCTTCGGCGTCGTTCACGCGCACCACGATGCGGGTGGCATCGACATAGTCGACCACGCCGCCGCGGTTGGCGGTGACCACGGTGCCCGAGTCCACGGCCGAGACGCGCTCGATGCCGGTGCCCACGAAAGGCTTCTCGGGACGCAGCACGGGCACGGCCTGGCGCTGCATGTTGGCGCCCATCAGTGCGCGGTTCGCGTCGTCGTGCTCCAGGAACGGAACCAGCGAGGCAGCCACCGACACGATCTGCGCCGGCGACACGTCCATGTACTGGATGCGCTCGGCGCCCACCAGGATCGATTCGCCCTTTTCGCGTGCCGACACCAGGTCGCCCGTCAGGTGGCCGTCCTTGTCCAGGGCCGCGTTGGCCTGGGCGATGACGTACTTGCCTTCCTCGATGGCCGAGAGGTAGTCGATGTCGTTGGTGACCTTGCCGTCGGCCACGCGGCGATACGGCGTCTCGATGAAGCCGTATTCGTTCAGGCGGGCGTACAGGGCCAGCGAGTTGATCAGGCCGATGTTCGGACCTTCAGGCGTTTCGATCGGGCACACGCGGCCGTAGTGCGTGACGTGCACGTCGCGCACTTCGAAGCCGGCACGCTCGCGCGTCAGACCGCCCGGGCCCAGGGCCGAGACGCGACGCTTGTGCGTGATTTCCGACAGCGGGTTGGTCTGGTCCATGAACTGCGACAGCTGCGAGGCGCCGAAGAATTCCTTCAGGGCGGCCGAGATCGGCTTGCTGTTGATCAGGTCATGCGGCATGAGCGGCTCTTGCTCGGCCTGGCCCAGACGCTCCTTCACGGCCTTCTCGATACGTGCCA
>JAFECZ010000798.1 GCA_018241905.1 Pseudomonadota bacterium | reverse complement strand
AGATCCACGGCGAGGGGCCGTTCGACCTGACCTACATCAATCCCGACGACGATCCACAGAAGGCAGTGGCGAAGAAGTGAGCTGGCAGCCGCATCGCGCGAAAAGCGGATGCGGTGCCCTTCGGGCGCCTCGCTGCTCGGCTATCCGCCGCTCTCTGTAGAGCGGTAGCTTGCAGTCTTCTCGTGGCGGCAGATCTTCGCTAGCTGTGTCGGTGATTGAGTGATGGGGTGATTGCCGAATATGTCGGGGTCATTGCCACTTTGTCGACACAACCCAAATTTCGCCCGAATTCATTGTGCGGGCGCACGGTTTGGACCGACTTCGTTTACTGAGGGGTGCTGCATGCCTAGCCTTCGCAGCGTCCTCGGAAACAACGAACGGTGCCCATGCCCACGAACCCCCCGCTCACCGCAAGACCATCGCGAGAGGTCGACCTCGCCGCGCGCCCCGCGTCGATGCGATTGCCACTGCATCGATGCGCGCTGGTCGTGGTCGACATGCAGCATCAGTTCTGTTCGCCGGGCGGGCTGAGCCACGAGTCTGGCGCCGACATCGGCCTGGCGCGCCGCGCCATCGAACCCATCCGTCGGCTGCTCTCGGCCTTTCGCGGCCACGGCTTGCCTGTCGTCCATACCCGTGAGGGATTTCTTCCAGACCTCTCGGATTGCCCGCCGCTGACGTTGCAGCGCATCCAGCGCGACGGCCAGCCCTTGGTCGGCCAGGAAGGGCCGCTGGGCCGCGTGCTGGTGCGGGGCGAGCCGGGCCACGAAATCATTCCTGAACTGGCTCCCGCGCCGGGCGAGATCGTCATTGACAAGCCGGGGATCGGCACCTTCGCGCGTACCGGGCTCGAGGCAGTCCTGCGCGAAGCCCGGATCGACCATCTGCTGGTCACCGGCGTGACCACCGATGTCTGCGTGCACACCTTCATTCGCGAGGCCAATGATCGCGGCTTGAACTGTGTGTTGGTCGAGGATGCATGTGCGAGCTTCGACCCGCAACTCCACGCCGCAGCAGTGGCCATGACCCTGCAGCAGGGCGGCCTCTTTGGCTGGGTCGCCGATTCCGGCGCCGTTGTCCGGGCGCTGGGCGAGACGCCGTCGGCGAGCTAGATCACCCGTCACCCACCCCTCACGCCAAGAAACAACTCAACTCATCCACGGAGACATGCACGTGAACGACCGCCCGCTTCTGACCTACGAGAACAAGATCCTCGCGCTAATGAGCCTGACCTTCGGCTTCGTCATGTTCGATCGGCTTGCCCTGAACATGCTGCTGCCCTTCATTGCGCCGGAGCTCGGCCTCAACAACACGCAGATCGGCCTGCTCGCTTCCGGGCTCGGGCTGGCGTGGGCCGTCTCGGGCTACGTCGTTGCCCGGGTGGCGGACCGCCAGCAGCGCCGCAAGCAATGGTTCGTCGCTTCGGTGCTGCTGTTCTCGCTCGCCTCGGTTTCCTCGGGGTTGGCGACGTCCTTCGTCATTCTCCTGGCGACGCGCATCTGCCTGGGTCTGGCCGAGGGGCCGGTGCTGCCCC
>JAFECZ010000797.1 GCA_018241905.1 Pseudomonadota bacterium | reverse complement strand
GCGCAGGGCCAGATCGCGCAGCAGATCTTCTGGTACACCGCCTTCACCGCCGACATGACCAAGTCGGGCCTGCCGGTGGTCAATGCCGACGGCACGCCCAAGTGGCGCATGGCGCCCGGCCCCAACGGCCCGTACTGGAAGCAGGGCATGCAGAACGGCTACCAGGACGTGGGCAGCTGGACCTTCTTCGCCAGCCACGACGCCAACAAGACGGCCGCGGCCTGGCTCTACGCGCAGTTCATCACCGCCAAGACCACCAGCCTGAAGAAGAGCATCCAGGGCCTGACCTTCATTCGCGACAGCGACATCCGCAGCGACTTCTTCACCAAGAACGCCGACAAGTACGGCGGCCTGATCGAGTTCTACCGCAGCCCTGCGCGCGTGGCCTGGACGCCCACCGGCACCAACGTGCCCGACTATCCCAAGCTGGCCCAGCTGTGGTGGAAGAACGTGGCCGAGGCTGTAACGGGCGAGAAGACGCCGCAGAAGGCCATGGACAACCTGGCCGAGGAGATGGACCAGGTGATGGCCCGCCTGGAGCGCGCCGGCATGGCCAAGTGCGCGCCCAAGCTCAATGCCAAGGGCGACCCCAACAAGTGGCTGAGCGACCAGCAGGCGCCCTGGAAGAAGCTGGCCAACGAAAAGCCCAAGGGCGAGACCATCGACTACAGCAAGCTGCTGACCGCCTGGAAGGAAGGGCGGGTTCGCTGAAGCGGGGCTGAAAACATTGCGCGGCACGCTGGCGGTGCCGCGCAACTGCTGCAGAATCGGGCCCCACGGCACCGGGCCCGGGGCCGAAGGTTAACTCCGGGCCGAATCCGGATCGATTGCCTCATGCGCCTGTTGCTGGTTGAAGACGAAGAAGAGATGGCCGCCTGGCTGATGCGGGCGTTCAAGCAGAGTGGCTATGTCTGCGACCATGCGCCCGACGCCGCCAGCGCCGAGTCGCTGCTGGCCGTGGGCGAGTACGACGCCGCCGTGCTCGACCTGCGCCTGCCCGACAAGCACGGCCTGACGCTGCTGGGCGAGCTGCGCAACGCCGGCAACCGCATGCCGGTGCTGGTGCTCACCGCCCAGGGCTCGCTGCAGGACCGGGTCAAGGGCCTGAATACCGGCGCGGACGACTTCCTCACCAAGCCCTTCGCCATCGAGGAGCTCGAGGCGCGCCTGGATGCGCTGGTGCGCCGCAGCCGCGGCAATGCCGCCCAGCCGGCGCTGCAATGCGGCTCGCTGGTGCGCGCGCACGGCAGCAAGCACTTCACCCTCAATGGCGAGCTGCTGGCGCTTACGCCGCGCGAGAGCGCGGCGCTGTCGGTGCTGCTCACGCGTGCCGGCACGCCGGTGGAAAAGGCGCAGCTCTCGCACAAGGTCTTCCCCATTGCCAGCAACGCCGGCCCCGACGCCATCGAGCTGGTGCTGCACCGGCTGCGCCGCAAGCTGGAGGGCGCCGACGTGCGCATCGTCACCGTGCGCGGCCTGGGCTACATGCTGGAAAGCGTGAAGCAGGGGCATGGCACCGCCTGACGGGCCCGGCAG
>JAFECZ010000796.1 GCA_018241905.1 Pseudomonadota bacterium | reverse complement strand
GTGCCTGCATTGCTGACGGCCAGGGCGATGGCGTAGACCGGAACATCCTTTTGTTGCGGCAGGCCGCGGTCCAGCCCGTACATCCCGTTCTGCACCGTGGCGACCTTGGCGTTGACCCAGCGCTTGTCCAGTGTGTCCCACTCCCTGTAGCCGCTGGCGAATGCTGCATCCGCGAAGAGCCGGCTGGAGGGTACGTGTGCGCCCTTGCTGTCGAGCGTGGTGGCGCCCTCGAAGTACCGCTGGATGATCGCGGTGTCGTAGTCGGAAAAGGTCGCGAAGCGATAGCCGGCGGCCTGGTCGCCGTCGCCGCTCTGCATCGGATCCTGCTTGACGCAGCGGCCCGCGGCATCGAGTGCGCGAAGGTGCCCGCCATAGTTGTTGGCGCTGCAACCGGCGTAGGACCTGGCCGAAGAAGGCACGAAGGGCGCCAGGAACTCGCGGCGGCCTGTGTCGTATCCCCAGGCGGAGCCGTTCAGGCTGCCCCAGGCATAGGGATAGTTGCCCTTGTCGTAGGCTTCGCCGGCATGCGGCAGTCCAAAGGCATGGCCCTGCTCATGGATGAAGATGCCAGCGTAGGCATCGTCGCCCACGCCGACGCTGGAGCCACCCACGCCGCCGCCTGTGCCTCTGTAGTTGCCGGCTGCGTCCAGCGCGATGATCGGCGCGTAGTAGTGCACCGACATCGGTCCGTCGCCGTTGGCCTTGCGCAGCGCCTGCACGATGTCGATCAGCGTGTACATGGCGCCGAAGCCACCGTCCCGGTAGTCGCTGGCCGAGCGCGCCACATAGGCTGGCTGGGGCGTGCCGCTGCCGTCGGCGCGCGGCATGATTGCCAGTTCGGGCCACTGCACCATGCGGGCTGGGTGGATGGATGCCTCCAGCCGGGTGATCGGCCATTTGGCAAGGGCCTCCGTCTGCGCATCGGCGGGCAGCGAGGCAATGCTGGCCAACGGGCGCTGCGTGTTCGCTTCGTTGGCGCCGAACAGGTAGATGGGCAGCATGCGCACCGAGAAAGCCATGTCCGCCCCCACTACCACCGCGCGTGCCGTGCCGGCCGAATAGTTGGATGCCTTGACGCGCAAGGCCAAGCCGGGCTTCAGCCAGGATGCCGGCAGCGTGGCGCTGTACAGATCGGCCGCATAGGCTGGCCCGTTGGCCTCGGTGGGCGGCAGGGCGGCCGGAGGATCCAGCGGCATCGTCCCCAGGGACTGGTCGCCAAGCATGGCCTCGATCGCGGGCGCGACCGCATCGGTGGCGCCCAGGCGCACCAAGGCCAACGTGTCGCGGCTGCCGACCAGGTGCAAGGTCTCGCTGGCATTCGGTGGTGTCGGGGCCGACCAGCTGAGCTTGCCATCGGGCAGCACATGGGTCTGGGCGAGTTGGAGGTCGAGCATCGGCAAGGGGCCCTGCGTTGGCTGCTCGGGCTCGCCGGCTGGCGGGGCTTGTGGTTCGTTGCCGTTGCCACCGTTGTCGTTGCCGTTCGTGGCGGCGGCGGAGCCTCTCGGCGGGCCATCGCTTCCGCCGCAACCGGCGAGCAGGCTGCTCAA
>JAFECZ010000795.1 GCA_018241905.1 Pseudomonadota bacterium | reverse complement strand
ACTTCAAGGCCCTGTTCGAGTCGCTGGAGCGCGACCAGATCAATCGCGGCGTGCTCGAAGTCGCCACGCAGGAGTAAGCGCCATGAAGATCGACCGCATCCACCACGTCGCCTACCGCTGCAAGGACGCCAAGGAAACGGTGCTCTGGTACCGCGACAACCTGAAGATGGACTTCGTGCTGGCCATTGCCGAGGACCACGTGCCCTCGACCAAGGCGCCGGACCCGTACATGCACATCTTCCTGGACGCCGGCAACGGCAATGTGCTGGCTTTCTTCGAACTGCCCACGCAGCCGCCGATGGGGCGCGACCCCAACACGCCCGAGTGGGTGCAGCACATCGCCTTCCGCGTGAAGGACCGGGCCGAGCTGCTGGAGTTCAAGGCGCACCTGGAAGGGCGCGGCATCGATGTGCTGGGCGTGACCGACCACGGCGCCTTCCACTCGATCTACTTCTTCGACCCCAACGGCCACCGCGTCGAGCTGGCCTGCCCCGATCCCGAGGAAGAGGCCATGATCAAGCGGCTGGATGCGGTGAAGTGGGACATGCTGGAAGACTGGTCCAAGACCAGGCGCGCGCCCCGTCACGCGGCCTTCCTGCACGAGCGGGAGTTCAAGCAATGAGCACGAATCCGGGGCGGCCGGGCGCGGCGCTCGACGCCACGCATGCACCGGAACTGAAGAGCTGGGTGGCATCGGCCAACGACCCCGCCAGCGACTTCCCGATCCAGAACCTGCCCTTCGGCCGATTCCGCTCGGCTGGCGATGTGGCATGGCGCATCGGCGTGGCCATCGGCGACCAGGTGCTGGACCTGCGCGCGGCTGGCCTCGTCGACCACGCCGACATGAACCGGCTGATGCAGGCCGCACCGTCCGAGCGCCGCACCCTGCGCCAAGCCATCTCCGAAGGCCTGCGCGAAGGCAGCCCGAAGCGCGCCGCCTTCGAGGCCGCGCTGCTGCCCCAGTCCGCCGTGCAACTGGGCCTGCCTTGCGAGGTGGGCGACTACACCGACTTCTACGTGGGCATCCACCACGCGACCGAAGTGGGCCGCCAGTTCCGCCCCGAAAACCCGCTGCTGCCCAACTACAAGTGGGTGCCCATCGGCTACCACGGCCGTGCCTCGACCCTGCAGCCCAGCGGCACCGCCTTGCGCCGGCCGATGGGGCAGGTCAAGGCGCCGGATGCGGCCCGGCCGGTCCTGGCACCCAGCGCGCGCCTGGACATCGAGCTCGAACTGGGCGTGTTTGTCGGCCGCGGCAACGAGCAGGGCGCGCCGGTGCGCATCGCCGATGCCGAGTCGCATGTGTTCGGCATCACGCTGTTCAACGACTGGAGCGCGCGCGACATCCAGGGCTGGGAATACCAGCCGCTGGGCCCCTTCCTGTCGAAGAATTTCGCCAGCACCGTGTCGCCCTGGATGGTGACGCTGGAGGCGCTTGAGCCCTTCCGCCAGCCCTTCGTTCGCGAAGAAGGCGAGCCCGAGCCGCTGCCGTACCTCGACTGCGCGGACAACCGCGAGCGCGGTGCGATCGGCATCCAGATGGAAGTGG
>JAFECZ010000794.1 GCA_018241905.1 Pseudomonadota bacterium | reverse complement strand
CCTGGATCAAGCCCGGCAAGGATGGCCGCATGTACGCCATCAACCCCGAGGCCGGCTACTTCGGCGTGGCCCCCGGCACCAACCTCAAGACCAACCCCAACTGCCTCAAGAGCCTGGACCGCGACGTGATCTTCACGAACGTGGCCCTGACGGACGACGGCGACGTGTGGTGGGAAGGCCTGGAAGACGACGTGCCCGGCAAGAAGCTGCCCGATCACCTGATCGACTGGCAGGGCAACGACTGGACCCCGGCCATCGCCAAGGAAAAGGGCACCAAGGCCGCGCACCCCAACTCGCGCTTCACCGTGGCTGCCACCAACAACCCGGCGCTCGACCCGGCCTGGGACGACCCGGCCGGCGTGCCGATCGACGCCTTCATCTTCGGTGGCCGCCGCTCGACCACCGTGCCGCTGGTGACCGAAGGCCGCAACTGGGTGGAAGGCGTGTACATGGCCGCCACCATGGGCTCGGAAACCACCGCCGCCATCGTCGGCCAGGTGGGCGTGGTGCGCCGCGACCCCTTCGCCATGATCGCCTTCGCCGGCTACAACATGAGCGACTACTTCCAGCACTGGCTCGACCTGGGCAAGAAGCTGCAGGCCTCGGGCGCCAAGCAGCCGCGCATCTTCACCACCAACTGGTTCCGCAAGGGCGCCGACGGCAAGTTCGTCTGGCCCGGCTATGGCGAGAACATGCGCGTTCTGAAGTGGATGATCGACCGCATCGAAGGCAAGGCCGAAGGCACGGACCACCTCTTCGGCGTGAGCCCGCGCTACGAAGAGCTGAACTGGACCGGCCTGGACTTCAGCGCCGACCAGTTCAAGAGCGTGACCAGCATCGACAAGGCCGCGTGGGAAGCCGAGCTGAAGCTGCACGCCGAGCTCTTCGAACAGCTCAAGCACCACCTGCCCCAGGAGCTGGCCGACACCAAGGACACCATCGAGCGCCGCCTGGCAGCCTGAGGCCGAACGAGAAAGCGGCTCCCTGCCGGGAGCCGTCTTTTTCTTCAGGCAAAAAAAAGCCGCCCTCGTGGGGCGGCTTTTTCATTTGGAGCCCAGGGCTCAGTAGTAGTGCGACATGCGAGCGCGGCGGGTCGCTTCGTACAGGTTGGCAGCCAGTTGACGCTGCGCACGCGGAGCCACGTCGACTTCGGTCGGGTTCTGCTCTTCGTGGCGGCTGATGGCAACCTGCAGGTCGTGCATGACGCGGGGGTCGAAGGCGGCGTAAGCCATGAACTGCGCGTCGGCGCGGGCCTGGGCGCGGCGCTCGGCGGACAGCTTCCAGGCAGCCGCAAGGCGGGCACCCAGCGGGCGCAGTGCGCTGGCGCCGACGGCCAGGGCGACGAAGAACAGGGCGGAAACGACGGCCCAGATGGCCAGCATTTCACCGTCTTCCAGGTTCGAAGCCATGCGGTCGACCACCACCAGGATGGCACCGACCACGGCGGCCAGCAGGATGGCGGCCATGCCGCGTGCGCCGTTCAGGCGGCCGCGAGCATCGCGCAGTTGGGTCACCACGGCTTCAGCGCGCTCGACGCCGGCGTGTTGGGTGG
>JAFECZ010000793.1 GCA_018241905.1 Pseudomonadota bacterium | reverse complement strand
ATGCTGGGCCTGCGATGTGTCAGGCGTGTGTCACACAGCCGTCACGGAAGGCGCGGAGCCGTAGGGCGCAAAGCGGCTGTAGTCCTCGTTCACGTCCAGCGGCTTGCCCACGAACGGAAAGGCGCGCTGCAGGCAGTCCTCGCGCTCGCACACCTTGCAGCCCATGCCGATGGGCGTGGCGGCCTCCGGGTCGTTCAGGTCCAGGCCCTTGGCATACACGAGGCGCGGCGCATGCCGTATGTCGCAGCCCAGGCCGATGGAGAAGATCCGCCGCGGCGAACCCCAGCCGCGCTGGCCCTGCGAGACGGTGCGCGCAATCCAAAGGTAGCGGCGCCCGTCGGGCATGGAGGCCAGCTGCGGCAGGATGCGCTCGGGCTGGCCGAAGGCCTCGTACACGTTCCACAGCGGGCAGGTGCCGCCGGTGCGGCTGAAGTGGAAGTGCGTGGCCGACTGCCGCCTGGAGATATTGCCCGCCCGGTCCACCCGCACGAAGAAAAAGGGCACGCCCGGCGCACCGGGCCGCTGCAGGCTGCTCAACCGGTGGCACACGGTCTCGAAGCCGACGCCAAAGCGCTGCTGCAGCAGTTCGATGTCGTAGCGCAGCGATTCGGCGGCCTGCAGGAACTCGCCATAGGGCAGCAGCAGCGCACCGGCAAAGTAGTTGGCCAGGCCCACGCGCGCCAGCCGGCGTGCCGGTTCGTCGCCGGTGAATGGCGGCACGTCGACCAGCGCATCGATACGCTCGCCCGCCTCCAGCAACGCCAGTTGCGTGCCCAGCTGGAAGGCCTGCTGGCTTCGGTGCAGCGCGGCCGAGAGCATGAGCCGGCGCGCGGCCGCGTCGTAGCGCCGCTTGTCGCCCGTGGTGTCGGCGCTGACTAGCACCTGCACACCGTGGTTCTTCTTCAGGCGCTGCACCAGCCAGTCGGTGAGCGCGGCGCCTTGCGCGCGCGCCTGGCCCGCCAGCGATTCGGCGGCGCGGTCGAGTTCGTCGAAGTGGTTCTGGTGGGCAAAGAAGAAGTCGCGCACCGCCTCGAAGGGCATCGCGCGGTATTCGGGCAGGTCGCTGCGGCCATCGCCCAGCTGCAGCGCCAGGGCTTCCAGCCGCTCCTGGCTTTCGGCGTTGCGCCGGTGCAGCGCCAGCACGGCGCGGCCCAGCGCGGGCATCTGCCGGGCGACCTCCTCCAGCTCGGGCAGCGCGATGGCCTCGGGCGCATCGGACAGCGCCTCGCGCAGGCCGGCCACCAGGCGCGCTTCCTCGTCTTCGGAGAACTGCTGGATGTCCACGCCCAGCACCCGGCCGATCTTGAGCAGCACCGCCACCGTGAGCGGCCGCTGGTTCTGCTCGATCTGGTTGAGGTAGCTGGGCGACAAGCCCAGCGCCTGCGCCAGGGCAATTTGCGACATGCCCCGCTCGGCCCGCAGCTTGCGCAGCCGCACACCCATGAATGTCTTCTTCATTGCGCTCCCGTCGCTTGAATTGCAGATTCGCAGTATTCGCAAACTCGCTGCCTTTTCTTCGCAGGAATTCGCCATTTCAGTTCTTACGCTCGCGGCA
>JAFECZ010000792.1 GCA_018241905.1 Pseudomonadota bacterium | reverse complement strand
TCCTGCCAACGACGGGGGCAGGGCCGCCGAGTTGCAGCGTGCGCCAGACCGGGCGCAGGCGGCGCCACCCGCTGCCGCGCCGCGCACACCCCCGCCGCCGGCCCCGGCGACGCTGGGCAACTGCAACGCCGGCGGGTGCTGGGACAGCCAGGGCAACCGCTACGACAGTGCGGGCGGCAACGGCTCGCGGCTGATCAGCCCGGATGGAAGGCTGTGCCAGACCCGCGGCCAATTCATCCACTGCAACTGAGCGGCGGCCTGGCTTGCCGGTGGGGCTGGCTTCGTACATCATGGTGCGCGCGCGTTCTCGCGTCAGTTCGACAAGGGGCGCGTCGTTGGACATCGGCACCATGGAACAGACCACGCACCCGCATCCGAGCGTTGGCGAGACAGCGCCCGATTTCAGGCTACCTGCAGCGGGCGGCGGCCAGATCGCGTTGTCCGACTACCTGGGCAGCAAGGCGCCGCTGCTGTGGTTTTCCAAGGGGCTGTTCTGCCCCTTCTGCCGCCGCAACATGGCGCGCCTGAGCCAGTCCTACACGGACTTCGTGGCGCTGGACGCCGAGGTGCTGCAGATCACCCACAACACGCAGCAAGAGGCCGACACCTACTTCCGCAACTACCACCTGGCCACGCCGTATCTGTGCGATGCGGACCGCCAGGTGCATGAAGCCTACGGAGTCGGCCTGGAACAGCAGAGCCTGGGCGCAATGGCGGAAAACATGCTCACCTCCTCGGCCATGGTGGCGCACGACCTTCTGCTGCACGGCGAGAAGTCGCCCCTGCCGACGCCCGCCCTGCGCATGGGCAGCTTCCAGCCGTCGCAGCTGGTGGTGGCGGTCGACCGCGCCGGACTGGTTCGCTATGTGTGGAGCGGCGGGCCCTTCGATGCCTTGCCCACCGTTGCGGAGCTTCTCTCGTTGTTCCAGTCGATGGGAGCGGAGGTTCCGGCGGCTGCGCAAGCGCATTGAAAGGCTGCGCGCGCCGCGTGAAGCACCTCTGCCCAAGTTGCAAGCAACCCGGCATCACTGGCTGGGCCAAGCGCTGGTCGTCCAGGGGGTCGCCAGCCGCTTGCGAGCATTGCGGCGGCCTGTCGCATGTCATTGCCAGCACGTCGAGCGGCATCCTTGTCGGCAGCCTCCTGGCATTCGTCATTGGCGCCGTAGCAGGCGCGGCGACGGGTGCCGGGTGGGTGGTTGCCTTGTTCGGATTGGGGGCCGCGCTTGCCTTCAACATCTTCGCCTGGTCGCGGGCGGAGTTGTTTCCGATTTCGAAGGACACCGCAAGGACCGCGCGAGCGGCAAACTGGTTCGTGGAAGTGATTGGCTTGCTGCTCTTGCTGTTCAGCTAGGAGGCAAGTGCCAAGGCAATCTTCTGTGCGCGCATCCTGGTGAGACATCAGCGACCCGGCGACTCGCGCGGGGGAGCATGGCGATGTCTTCTTCAGCGGCGGCTAGTTGCGGTCGATGAACACGCCCACGCAAAGGGCCACGCCCACAACGTAGAGCAACCAGGTTTGAGGAATCGCGTAGGGATAGAGCATCAGCGCGACGCCGA
>JAFECZ010000791.1 GCA_018241905.1 Pseudomonadota bacterium | reverse complement strand
GAGACTCCTAAAAATCAAAAAGAGTGGTTTGCCCCCAAAAAGGGCAACCACTCTGCGGGACGAGGGGGACAGGCCCGCCTCGATCAGCGTTGTTTGGAATTACTTGACGTCTTTCCAATAAGCGGCGTTCAAGCGCCACACGAAAACCAGAGCCAGCGAAAGGAACAGCAAGACCCACACGCCAACCCGGATGCGGGTGTTCTGCGCGGGCTCGGCCATCCACTGCATGTAGTTGACGAGGTCGCCCACGGCCTGGTCGAACTGCGCCGGCGTCATGGTACCCGGGGTGACTTGCTGGAAACCAGACACCACGCGCACCGGGTGCCCGTGCTCCTCGATTTCCTTGTAGACCGGGCGGCGCTCGCCTTGCAGTTCCCAAAGCACGTTGGGCATGGCAACGCTCGGGAAGGCCAGATTATCCCATCCCGTGGCCTTGCTCTCGTCGCGGTAGAAAGTGCGCAGGTAGGTGTAGAGGTAGTCGGGGCCCGTGCCGCCGTGGCCGGCGCGCGAGCGCGCCACCAGCGTGAGGTCGGGCGGCACCGTGCCGAACCACTCCTTGGCCTGGCGCGGATTGATGTTGGCCTGCATGGTCTCGCCCACCTTGTCGGTGGTGAACAGCAGGTTGTCCTTGATCTGCTTCTCGGTGATGCCGATGTCCTGCAGGCGGTTGTAGCGCATGAAGGCGGCCGAGTGGCAGTTGAGGCAGTAGTTGACGAAGAGCTTGGCGCCGTTCTGCAGCGACGCCATGTCGTTGGTCTTGTTCGGCGCCTTGTCCCAGGCAAGCCCGCCTTCGGAGGCATGGGCACCCGCCACGAAACCCAGGGCGGCAATCAGCGTGAGGATGATCTTTTTCATTCTTGTGTGCTCCCGCTCAGTGCGCCGAATAGGTCACGCGGTCGGGCACGGGCTTGAACTCGCCAAGCCGGCTCCACCAGGGCATGAGCAGGAAGAAGCCGAAATAGAACAGGGTACCGATCTGCGACACGCGCTCGCCGGTGGGCGACGGCGGCTGCACACCCAGGTACGCCAGCACGATGAAGTCGACCACGAACACGAAGTAGACCCACTTGTGCCAGCTCGGGCGATAGCGGATCGACTTCACCGGACTGTGGTCCAGCCAGGGCAGGAAGAACAGGATGATGACCGCGCCGCCCATGACCAGCACGCCCCAGAACTTGGCGTCGATCGAGAGCATGGCGGCAGCCACCAGGACCGCGGCCACCACGATCACGCCCTTGACCAGGCCGATGAGGCGCGTCTTCCACACGCCGAACACGGCGCCGGCCACCACGCAGGCGATCAGCGCATACATCATCTCGCTGGTGATGGCACGCAGCATCGAATAGAAGGGCGTGAAGTACCAGACCGGGGCGATGTGGTTGGGCGTTTTCAGCGAATCGGCCGGGATGAAGTTGTTGTACTCGAGGAAGTAGCCCCCGGCTTCGGGCGCGAAGAAGATCACCGCCGAGAACACCAGCAGGAACACCACCACGCCCAGGATGTCGTGCACCGTGTAGTAGGGGTGGAAGGGAATGCCGTCCAGCGGATGGCCCTTGCTGTC
>JAFECZ010000790.1 GCA_018241905.1 Pseudomonadota bacterium | reverse complement strand
CATTCGCGCTCGTTCAGGTAGACCACGTTGCCGTGCGCGTCGCCCAGCACCTGGATCTCGATGTGGCGCGGCTGCTCGACGAACTTCTCGATGAAGATGCGGTCGTCGCCAAAACTGTTGCGCGCCTCGTTCTGGCAGGCGGCAAAGCCCTCCAGCGCCTCCTTGTCGCTGAAGGCCACGCGCAGGCCCTTTCCGCCGCCGCCGGCGCTGGCCTTGATCATGACCGGATAGCCGATGTCCCTGGCGATTTCCACCGCGCGCTCGGCCGATTCGATGGCGTCGTTCCAGCCCGGGATGGTGTTGACCTTGGCCTCGTTCGCCAGCTTCTTCGAAGCGATCTTGTCGCCCATGGCCGCGATCGAATAGTGCTTGGGTCCGATGAAGGCAATGCCCTCCTCTTCCACCTTCTTGGCAAAGGCCTCGTTCTCCGACAGGAAGCCGTAGCCCGGGTGCACCGCCTCGGCGCCGGTGGCCTTGCAGGCGGCAATGATGCGGTCGGCCTGCAGGTACGACTCGCGCGAAGGCGCGGCGCCGATGTGCACGGCCTCGTCGGCCAGCTCGACGTGGCGGGCCTCCTTGTCGGCGTCGGAATAGACGGCCACGGTCTTGATGCCCATCTTGCGCGCGGTGACGATGACGCGGCAGGCGATCTCGCCACGGTTGGCGATCAGGATTTTCTTGAACATATGGGTCGTTTCTTGTCGTTGGGGGCGCCAGCGCTTCCTACTGGAGCCCGAGTTCCTTGCGCATCGCCACGTTGCGCGCGTCGGCACGCTGGCAGGCCGGGCGTGCCTCCAGGCGCTGCACGTAGTCGGTGAACAGCGGCGTCGGCTCGATCTGCTTGAACATCATCATGAAGCGCAGCAGCCCGCCGATGACCACGTCGGCCATGGAAAAGGTATCGCCCAGCACGTAGGGCCGGCCGGCAATGGCGCTTTCCAGCGATGCGATGGCGTTGGCGTAGTTGCCCCAGCCGGCCGCCACCTCCTTGACCTCCCAGCCCGAATGCTTGGCCATGATGGCAGGCTCGGCCACGCTGGGCGCGAAGAAAGCCCAGCGCAGGTAGGTGCCGCGCCTGGGGTCGTCCAGCGCCGGCGCCAGGCGCCCGGGCGCATAGCGGTCGGCCAGGTACAGCGCAATGGCTGCTGCCTCGGTGACCACGACGTCGCCGTCCACCAGCGTGGGCAGCTTGCCCATGGGATTCTTGGCGATGAGCTCCGGCCCTTTGTGCTCGCCCTTCATCAGGTCGAGCACCTTCAGCTCGTAGGGCACGCCCGCTTCTTCCAGCGCCCAGAGGGTGCCGGCCGCGCGCGAATAGGGGTGGTAGTAAAGGGAAATGGACATGGCTGTCTTCCTCGAAAACGTCTGGGGACTCAAAGCGGAATGTTGCCGTGCTTGCGCCAGGGGTTGTCCAGCTTCTTGTCGCGCAGCATGACCAGCGAGCGGCAGATGCGCTTGCGCGTCTCGTGCGGCAGGATCACGTCGTCGATGTAGCCGCGCGCACCGGCCACGAAGGGGTTAGCAAAACGGGCCTTGTACTCGGCCTCGCGGGCGGCCAGCTT